>NZ_JBANBA010000125.1:0-26822 GCF_059803475.1 Bradyrhizobium sp. UFLA05-89
GTGCGTTTCGCTCTCAGGTGCTCAAGCAGCTCTTTTTTCAGCACGCCGCGCGTCTGAATGAACAGGCTGCGGTAGATCGTCTCGTGTGACACCTGATGTTGTGGCTCCCCCGGATATGTGCGCTTGAGCCAGCCTGCGATTTGTTCCGGCGACCATTGTCGCCGCAGCCCGATCGATACTGTTCGCCTCAAGAACGGGTGGCAAGCCAGCTTGCAAAGCTTGGGACGCCGCGCCCGATCCCAGGCGGCCTGATCTGCCCCCGCGGCCCGGTAGCGGTCCGCTCCTCCGTTGCGGCTGACTTCGCGGCTGACGGTCGATGCCGATCGTCCCAAGTGGCGCGCGATCGACCGCACGCTGAACCGCGGAATAATAGATGCGACGTCGCTGCTTCATGTCCACACTCCATCTCTGCTAAAAGATTAGAGTGTTGCACCGACCGGTTGAGTCCACCGGGCAAAGCAGACGTGGCCCTCGTCGCATCGTTGGCCGGCTTTATGGGTGCACGGCCTACTAAATCGAAGTTTGCTCCCCCGAAGTCATTCAAAGCACGCTGCGCATGGTGAGACGTATCACAGAGTGAATAGCAAGGCCGCAGCTATTCTTCGCCACAAAGGGAATGGTCCCTCTTGATAGTAGCAGGAGCGTTCAATATGGGCGAGATTATTCGATTTGTCTCAAAGTCTGAGCGCGAGCGAGCCCGCTTAATTCGAGAAGCCCGCGCGATATATGACAGCATCTTCCCGACGGCTGACCCGTTCAGGGAGCAGCATGACAAGGCATCAATTGGTCACACGGTCAGCGGCCCCAAAGTCCATCGCAGCGACGGGGGTCTCTCGTGATCAAGGTCATCGCCGTGCTCTGCAGTCTCTCTTCTCCGACAAATTGCCACGAGCAGATCGTCACCACCTCGGACTTCGCCGACGTCTCGATACAGTCCTGCCTGATGGGTGCGCCGCAGCTCGCCGAGTGGATGAACCAGCATCCGGCAGAGCGCCTGGCGGCATGGCGCTGCGTGATTGGTAGCCAGGATCGCAGGGGAGCTTAGGGTAGAAAGCGGCCTCCCCAGACGCTTTGATCCGCTTAACCACGACCGCTGCGGTTACTGACTGGGACCGTTCAATGGCCTGCCCATCGAGTAAGTTCTTCTTCGCGAAGCATGAGTCCGGAAGTGGTCCATCAACGAATTGGCCGCTCGCCTCATCGAGGTCCGCTCAGCGCGATGAAGCGGAATAGATTTGCTCACACAGAGCTCGCCGCCAATCAAGTGTAACGGCAGCAAAAGCACCGCGATCGCTGGGCTGCATTCGGTCAAGCTCGACAAATATACGGTCATCGCGAGCTACACGCTGGTGGCGGACAGCGTCTATTGCGATTACGATCCGATCAAAAGAAAGGCCGACATCGGTTCGCGCTTCCTGGAGCGCGACTGACGATCCGGCCAAAACCATGTGCAGGAAACGTCATGACGCAGGGGCAGGCGGAGAACTATCGGATTTTGCATGAGGCGGATCTGCGGGACTATCTCGCGGGCCGTCCGAAGCTGGTGTCGGTGCTGGGCGGCGCGCCGGACGACTGGTCGATCACTGAAGTCGGCGACGGCAATCTCAACCTCGTCTTCATCGTGAAGGGAGCCCGAGGCGGCGTTGCCGTCAAGCAGGCGCTGCCCTATGTCCGCCTGGTCGGGGAAAGCTGGCCCCTGCCGCTATCCCGCGCGCATTACGAATATCTGGCATTGACGCGCCAGGCGCAACTCGCGCCTGGCCTCGTGCCGTCGGTGCTGTATCACAACGAGGCGCTTGCGCTCACGGTGATGGAGCTGCTCGAGCCCCACATCATCATGCGCAAAGGGCTGATCGCCGGCACGCAATATCCGCGCTTCGTCGACGACATCACCACCTTCATGGCGCGAACGCTGTTCTTCACGTCCGATCTCGCGCTCACCGCCGCAGAAAAGAAGGAGGGCATCGGGGGCTTTGCCGGCAACCACGCGCTGTGCAAGATCACCGAGGATTTGATCTTCACCGATCCCTATCGGATCGCCGAGCAGAACCGCTGGACTTCGCCTTACCTCGACGCTCTGGCCGCTGACCTGCGCGAGGACATGAAGCTGCACGTCGCGATCTCCCGGCTGAAGCTCAAGTTCATGGCGAGCCCGGAGGCGCTCATTCATGGCGACCTCCACACCGGTTCGATTATGGTCACCTCGGGCGAGACGCGCGTGATCGATCCCGAGTTTGCGTTCTACGGTCCGATGGGATTCGACGTCGGGGCCGTCCTCGCCAATCTGCTCATGGCCTACTTCGCGTCGGCCGGTCACGAAGGCGCGCCGGGCGAACGCCGCGCGTTCGAAGGCTGGGTGCTTGAAACCGTCGAGAAAGTCTGGAGCGAGTTCGCGCGAAAATTCCTCGATCTCTGGCGGGCCAATGCCCTCGGCGACGCCTATCCGGCCTCGTTGTTTATGGGCGAGCAGGGCGCCGCGCGACTGGAGGCCGAGCGGCAGGCCTACGTGGCGCGGCTATTCGCCGACACGGTCGGCTTTGCCGCCGCAAAGACCATCCGCCGCATCTTCGGTCTTGCCCACAACATCGATTTCGAGCTGATCGATGACCCGCGCAAGAGGGCGATCAGCGAAGCACGAAGCGTGCGGCTGGCGCGCGTGATGATGGTGGAGACCGGATCATTTCCGACCATCGCAGACGTCACCGGCGCCGCGCGAAAACTGCGCGACTGGCAGCCGGAGTTTCCCACTGGGCTAGAGAGGACAACGTGAGCGCGCGGCCGTTCCAGCTGGTCCCACCCCACGGGAGAGGTGAACGTCGCCCTCCACTCGCACCGATTCAACCAAAACTCATCATGCTCTAATTGGCGACAGAGCCCTCGACCGCAAATGTGTGATACGTGGCGTATTTCTCGCCAACGGCTCGAACTTGCACATAGGCAGGATCGTTTCGCCACGCGCGAAGCGCCTCCATGCTCGGATACACGTAGATGACCACGCGCCTGGGTGGATTTCCATCAACGGCTACGACCTGTGAACCAGCTGCCGCCGCGCCTGCCGCCGCAACCAGCTTCCCGCCATGTGCCTTTATGATCTCCCGCGCTTTCGGGAGATATTCCTTGGCATAACCATCGGGGTCGGTGACGTCGATTTGGCCGATCAGATAGGCGGGTGGCCCGGCCTCACTATGAAGCGCTTCGCTCCCAAACGCGCCTAAAACGGTACAAGTCAACATGACGAGACCGATCCTGCATCCGGAATTCATACGGGCCTCCTCTCATGCCTCGCCACTATCGCGAGCAGCAGCCAGATGGGACTCTCCATAGAAGTTCGAAATGCGTCCAATACATATATCCTCTCAGATCCTATGCTCTGATGGTATAAGCGGGCATGAACCTTCGACAGGCCCTCACATTCCTGACTGTGGCGGAGCTCGGCACCGTTTCAAGGGCTGCACTGCGGTTGCGGATCGCCCAGCCGGCCTTGTCCAGGCAGATCATCGGTCTCGAGCAGGAACTGGGCTTGCGGCTATTCGATCGGGTCGGGCGCCGACTATTGTTGACCGGTGAAGGCGAGCAGTTGATCCCAGGCTGCCGGCTGCTGCTCAACAGCGCCAGTTCGTTGAAAGAGCAGGCTCAGCTACTTCGTCATGGAGACACGGGAGTCCTGAAGGTTGCCGGATCGCCGCAACACATCGAGAGTGTGCTGTCGCAATTTCTGCATCTGTACGCGGAACGATATCCCAGGGTTGAGATCAAGATCAGGGAGGGGACGGGTAGCGAAATATTGGCGATGCTCGAGCGCGGCGAGGTCCATCTCGGCCAAAATCTGTTGCACGCCGTCAGACTAAATGAACAGCACTTCGAAAGCCTTCCCCTTGGATCGGTGCAGTTGCTAGCCGCCTGTCATCCATCGGTACCACTTGGCCCTTGTCCTACCATCGAGGTCGCCGATCTTGCCGGGTTTCCACTTCTGCTGATGGACAGCGGGTTCGGATTTCGCCGTGCTTTCGATGCGGCGAGCCGAATGGCGGGACTGAAACCCAAGATCATCTTCGAGAGCAGAAACCCGCACACTTTGTTGGCACTCGCCGAAGCGGGGCATGGCATAGCCATCGTGCCGTCCCAGCTTCAGTGCCGGCGTTACGAATTGAGGATTGTCGGCCTCACGCACGGGCGCCGGGTATTGCAAGAGCCCCTGACCATCTCTTGGGATAAACGGCGTCCGTTGCCTCGTTTCGCTACGGACTATTGCGCGATGCTTGCCGCGCATATGCGCAAGACATTTCCGATCACGAGGCCGACGGAGGCAGCTTCAGCGAGCACGAAAGGAAGCCATCGGGGCCGCGCGAAGGGCGCCACACGGAAAGCGAAAAATCTGCTCTGACGATGCAAAGCGTGATGACGATTCATCCCAATCTCATCGCGCCTTGGGGGCGACTGTCACGGCCTTACCCATCGGGTGTCTCGTCGTCACTCCGAAGCCGGGCTGCGGCGGTCCGGTCATGGTCCAGCCGTTCCGCCGCGCGACCTCCCCATCGATTGGCACTTGTTTCGTGTGATGCAGGCTCCATGCTGTAGCACGCGGACAATGGAGGTGTCGATCATCTGGACAGCGGCATCGTGGGCTACGGCAAGTGCGTCGATGATGCGGCCCCAGACACCAGCCCGTCGCCAGCGGACGAAACGGTTGTAGCAGGTCGTGTACGGGCCAAAATGATCCGGCAAATCGCGCCAAGGTGCCCCGGATCGCAAGACCCAGAAGATGCCGTTGAGCACACGTCGGTCGTTTACCCGAGGAACGCCACGAGGCTTATTCGGCAGCATGGGCTTGATGGCACCCCATTCATGATCAGCGAGTTCGTAGCGCATGATTCGAGCCCCCAGTTTGGGAGTTTGAATCACAGGGGTCTGGCCAATCGCAACACTTCGGGCTCAGCTCCGGTCCCCACAGCCGAAAGTGGCTAATCGCGCTACTACCTCCGTCCGGACGCTGATTCGACCGCTATAGCTGATACCCGGCTTCCGGAGAGTGATCCAACACGCCCATCGTGACCGTCCATCGGGGGGGCGCCCTCGATGCCGAACGTTCTGGCGAGTTCTCTTACGCCAACTGGGGTTACGACGAGCGCTCGGCTATCCCTGACGTGCTCGACCCAATCGTGCTCGAGAGCGTGATCAAGAATGGCGGCGCCGACCGCCCCGGCCAGATGCGGCCGGCGCTCGCTCCAGTCGAGACAGGGGCGACAGAACACCCGGCGCTTGGAGGCGAGGCGAAGATCGACGCCCAACTCATTGAAGAATGACCAGCCGGCATCGGTGAGTTGCCCGCCATCCTCGTCGAGCAGAATAAACGACTGTTGGACCAGCCGGTCGGCGATTGCGACGGCGATGCGGCCGGCCATGTGGTCATAGCACGTGCGCGCGTGCCGGAGCGTTTCTCCACCGCGCCAGAGATTGCACTGCCGGGCGGGGCCGTCCTGCGCCACGACCATGAGACCTTCCAGCACGCGCGCGACGTGCGGAGAGGCCAGGCGGAAATATCGTCGTCGGCCCCGCTTTGCGAGCGCGAGCAATCCCGCGTCGCTGAGTTTCGCAAGATGGCCACTCGCTGTCTGCGGCGCCACGCCAGACACATAGGCGAGCTCCGAGGCGGTCAACGTTCGGCCATCCATCAGCGCGCTCAGCATGTTGGCGCGCGCCGGGTCGCCGATGAGTGCTGCGACTTGGGCGATTTTGGGTCCCGTGTCCATGCCCTTCTCGTACGCCGATAAGGACGCAGTGCCAAGCACGAATACTTCGGTCAAGACCGTAGTGTTTCCGCGAGACTGGTTCGATCACGAGACATAGGTTGCCTGGACGCCAATAGGCCCGGTGAAGGAAGTGCCGCGATGAGGCGAAAGATCATCCCGCGGCTCCGAATATTCGGTTGGTATCGAATGACCACCGCAAAGCGGGCTGATCTGAGCGGTCAAATTCTCACAGACAACTGAGTGTGATCATGCAAACAACTTCGCTCAACACAACGCAGCCGGAACTGGCCCGCTCCGCCAACACCTCATCCCGTTCGCCTCTCGCGACGGCGCTGGCGCTTGCTGCCACGAGCCTCGGCCTTGGTGTGGTGCAGCTCGATATTACCATCGTCAATACTGCGCTAAGCAGCATCAGCACCTCGCTCGGCGGTAGCGTCTCCGAGCTGCAATGGGTGGTGACCGCCTATACCATCGCATTCGCCGCCTTCATTCTGACCGCTGGTGCGCTCGGCGATCGCCTCGGCGCCAAACTGATTTTCATCGCGGGCTTCGCGCTCTTCACGTTGGCTTCGCTGGCCTGCGCCCTGGCGCCGTCGGCGATATTCCTGATCGCCGCGCGATCCGTACAGGGTCTCGCGGCGGCTATCCTGGTGCCGAACTCCCTGGCGCTCCTCAACCACGCGTATATCGATCCGAAGGCGCGCGGCCGCGCGGTCGGATTCTGGGCCGCAGGTGCGAGCGTCGCGCTGACGGCCGGTCCGTTCGTCGGCGGCGCGCTGATCGCGCTGGTCGGCTGGCGCGCGATTTTTCTCGTCAACCTGCCGATCGGCGTCGCCGGCCTCTGGCTCACTTGGCGTTACGCCGAGGAGACGCCGCGGCTCGCGCAGCGTGGGATCGACCTGCCGGGACAGATCGCGGCGATTGCAATCCTCGCCACGCTGGCCGGTGCCTTGATCGAAGGCGGCGCGCTCGGCTGGAGCCATCCGCTGGTGATTGCGGCCTTCGCGGCCGCGGCGTTGGTCGGACTTCTGTTCGTATGGCGCGAGGCATATGCGCAGCAGCCGATGCTGCCGCTGGCGCTGTTCCGCCATCCCATGTTCGCGCTGACCGCGCTGGTCGGGCTCCTCTTCAACATCGCCTTCTACGGTCTGATCTTCGTGCTCAGTCTCTACTTCCAGAAAGTCAACGGCTGGTCGCCGTTCGCAACAGGCCTGGCCTTCGTACCAATGATGGGCATGGTGCTGCCCGCCAACCTCGTCGCCGCATCGGTCAGCGAGCGCCTAGGCGCGCCGCAAACCATTGCGCTGGCTTGTATGATCACCGCCGCGAGCTGCGTTGCGCTGCTCCCCATGGCCTTCGGCACAAGCTACGGGGCGATCGGCGCTCAGCTCATGGTCCTCGGCGGCGGGCTCGGCCTGCTCGTGCCGCCTTTGACCTCGACATTGCTCGGCAGTGTCGAGAAGTCGCGATCCGGCATCGCCGCCGGCGTGCTGAACGCGACGCGGCAGACCGGCAGCGTGCTTGGTGTTGCCCTGTTCGGTTCGCTGGTCGGAGGGAACGACGCGTTCATTGCGGGCGCGCATGCCTCGCTGGCGATATCGGCCGCCGCGTTGCTCACAGGTGCAGTCGCGATCTGGTTTGGCCGAGCAAAGGAGGGACGATGAAGGGTAGGGTCAGGCCGACCTCGTGTGGTGCCCGGACGCCGAAGACCATGACGTCGGTCGTTTCGTACGCGGCAAAGCGCGCGCTTGTCACACTGCAAACTTGGCGCAACCGGGTTCGGCAGCGCCGCGAATTGCAGCAATGGACTGACCGCGACTTGCATGATGTCGGGCTGTCCTGGACCGACATCGCTCTGGAAATAAAAAACCTTCTGGCGGGCTTGAATAGCACTCGAGTAGGGCTGCCTCTTGCGCGACGAGGCCGGCCAAAGAAGGCGGACCTTTGTCCAACTATAGCTTCCCGGGAAACGTAATCATTGGCGTCAGTATGGCACTGTGCCGGTGATTTGCCCGACGTGTCAAGCTATTTCGTAAAACTCGAAATGTGTTCCAGCCGTCCTCGGCTACTTTGCATGGGGTTGTTTTCGAGCTTTTATAGTGGGCTATCGCGCTACTCCGCCGCCTTCTCCCGTAGTCGCTGCGCATAGACGTTGATGATCAGCGCCGCCAGCAGGATCAGGCCGCGGATCAGGATTTTCAGGAAGCTGTCGATGTTGACGTGGTCGAGGCCATTGTTGAGCACGCCCAGCACGAACAGGCCGACGATGGTGTTGCCGATGCCGCCGCGACCGCCGAACAGGCTGGTGCCGCCGACCACGACGGCGGCGATGGAGTCGAGCAGGTAAGTGTCGAACTCGTTCTGCTGCGCGCTGCCGAAATGGGCGACGCCGAGCATGCCGCCGATGCCGGCGCAGACCGCGGAAATGACCATCACCACGCCGAGGATCAGCTTGACATTGAGGCCCGAATATTCGGCCGCCTCGCGGTTTCCGCCAACCATGTAGACGTAGCGCCCGAAGCGCGTGTAGGTGAGCACGAGGTGTCCGGCGAGCAGCATCACTGCGGCAACGATGACGATCCAGGGAATGCCGCCGATCGAGCCGGAGCCGAGGGTGGCGATCAGATCAGGCACCTTGTAGGCGATCTGGCCGCGCACCAGCAGCGCGGAGATGCCTGCCGCGATCTGCATCATCGCGAGTGTCATGATGAAGGAGGGGATGCCGATCACGGTCAGCCCCAGCGCGTTGACGAACCCGAGGGCCGCACAGAGCAGCAGCGAGAGCAGGATTGCGGCGGCGCCGGGGAGGGGGACGTTGGCGATGTTGACGTAGGATTCCTGGATCGTGAAATAGGCGACCGCAATGCCCGTGACGTTGGCAATGCTGGCGATCGAGAGGTCGATCTCGGCGCAGAGGATCACGAAGGTGAGGCCGACGGCGATCACGCCGGTCACGGAGACCTGGGTGAGGATGTTGCCGAGATTGTCCAACGTGGCGAAGGAGGGGCTTGCGAAGGCGAAGAACAGGCTGAGGAAGATCAGCGTCAGGAAAGGCGCGATGTTGCGCATCTGCGAGCGCAGGAAGGAGCCAATGCTGCGAGGCCGGCGGGCCGCTCCGGAAACTGCTTCACTGCTCGCCATTGTGCTTCTCCGTCACGCCGCCTCCAAAAGGCGGTCTTTGCTGACCGGCTCGTTCTTGAATTCGCGCACCACCGCCCCGCGCTTGAGCACGAGAATGCGGTCGGCCAGCGACAGCACCGTCTCCGGCTCCGTCGACAGCACGATGATGGCTAGGCCCCTGGCGCGAAGGTCGCGCACGATGTTGATGACGTCGTTCTTGGCGCCGACATCCATGCCGCGAGTCGGCTCGCAGAGCACCAGAAGTCGCGGCGGATAGGTCAGCCATTTGGCCAACGCCACCTTCTGCTGGTTGCCGCCCGAGAGCATGCCGAGGTCGAGGCCGACCACAGGCGGCCGGATCTGCAACTGCTCGACCTGGCGCTTGGCGATGTCGCGCTCCTGCGCCGGTTTGAGCAGCATGGCCGAAATGCGATCCAGAATGCTGATCGAGATGTTCTTGTACACCGGCTCCTGGTGGAACAGCATGGCGCGCCGGCTCTCTGGGACAAGCGCCACGCCCGCACGCCGCGCGGCCGCAGTCGAGGCAAAGGATTTTCGCGCACCGTCGATAATCAGCGCGCCGCCGTCGGGTTTGAGCTTGCCGAACAGGATGCGCGACAGCTCCTGCTGTCCGCAGCCCATGAAGCCGTAGATGCCCAGCACCTCGCCGGAACGCGCCTCGAACGAGACGTCCTGGAGGCTGCGCGCGAGCGAGAGCTGGTCGACTTTCAGGACGACCGCCCCACCGTTGGCGGCTGGCAACATGAGGTCGTCGGTGTAGCTGTGCTCGAGCGCCTCGCCGCCGCGGCCGATCATCGCTTCGATCAGGGCGCCCTTGGTGGTCGCGCTAGCCGCGGACTCGGCGACCTTCCGTCCGTTGCGGAACACGGTCACCGTATCGGAGACGCGCAAGATGTCCTCGATGAAATGCGAGATGAAAACGATGCCAGTGCCCTCGTCGCGCAGACGGCGCAGCGTCGTGAACAGGCGCTCGACCTCGGGCGGGGAGAGGGCGGAGGTCGGTTCGTCCAGGATGACGATGCGCGCCCCGGAGAACAGCACGCGGGCGATCTCGATGAGCTGCTGGAGGCCGATCGGAAGGTCGCCGAGCCGCGTCATCGGATCGACGTCGATGCCGAAACGGGCGAGCTGCTCGCCGGCCTCGCGCGCCATGCGCCGCCATTGCACGAGCCCCAGCTGGTTGGTCGGCTGGTTGCCGAGAAAGACGTTCTCGGCGACCGTCAGGTCGGGCGCGACGCTGAGCTCCTGATGCACCATGGCGATGCCGGCCGCATGTGCGTCGCGAGCCGAGCGGAAGCGGGTCTCCTTGCCGTCGACCAGGAAGCGGCCGGAGAATTCCGGGTGCACGCCGGCGATGATCTTCATCAGCGTGCTTTTTCCGGCGCCGTTCTCGCCGACGAGACCATGGATCTCGCCGGCGTATAGCGCAAAGTCCACACCACGAAGTGCTTCGACGCCGCCAAAGCTCTTCGTGATGCCCTGTAGTTCCAGGATCGGCGAACGGCCTTCAGGCATGGAGGAATCAGATCAGGAAGTGATCCTCCATCCACTGCATGCCGGCGGCATTCGCCTTGGTCACGACCGGACCGTCCGTCACCACGCTTTTCGGAATGCCCTGACCGCTCTTCTCCCCGCCGACGACAGCGGCGACGCCCGCGATGATGGCGCCGCCATGGATACGGCAGGAGGGATTACGGACGGTCGCGTACATCCGGCCCTCGCTTACCGCCTGGATCGCGGGCGGCATGGCGTCGACGCCACCGATCAGGATGTTGGTACGGTTATGCGCCTTCATGATGTTGGCGGCTGCGAGCGCCATGTCGTCATTGTGGAAGAAGGCCGCATCGATCTGCGGGTATTTCGTCAGATAGGTCTCCCACAGGCGCGCGGTCTTGGAGACGTCCCAATCGGCCGGCTGGGTGTCGAGCACCTCGATGTTGGGGAATTGCTTGACGACCGAGTTGAAACCCTTCGCACGGCCTTGCGCGCCAGTGTGGCCGAGGGCTCCTTGCGTCATGATGATCTTGCCCTTGCCACCCATGGCGTTGCACAGCGCCTGCGTCACGGACGCGCCCATGAACTCGTTGTCAGGGGCGAGGAAGGAATGCACGTTGATCTGATCGAGTGGTGCAATCAGCGTGTCCATGTCGATGACGGGCGTGCCGCCGTCGATCATCTTCTGCACGGGCTGGGTAAGGGTGCCGATGCCGAAGGCCTGGATTGCGACGAAGTCCCACTTCTGCGAGGCCATGTTGTCGATGGCTGCGCGCTGCTTCACCGCGTCGAGCTGGCCATCGAACCAGGTCACATCGACGTTGAACAGCTTGCCCCAGAATTCCGCCGCCTGCTTGCCCTGCGCACACCAGGTGGCCTGCAGGCCGGCATTGGAGAATGCCGCCTTCAACGGCTTCTCCGAACGTCCCATCTCGGCTGCAAGTGCAGGGTTGATCCCCATGCCGCCGAGGATGGCCGCCGCGGCGCCGGCGGTCGTTGCCGCCTGAAGAAGATCGCGCCTGGTTGTCGAGAAATCTTTCGTCTCGGACATCGCTCGCTCCCATGATCTTATCGTTGGCAGCGTCATTGTTTGCGCTACCAAGGCGGGCAGTGTCTCACAATCGACGAGTTCACGCTACCCGTTCTGCAATCGCCACCGTGACGCTGCGCGTTGGTGCAACGCAAAGAAAGCAAGGCCGGCGAGCAGCGCACGCAGCACATCACGGATCACGCGAAAGAACTCGATGAACAACTCTTGCGGCGTACCGTGGGCGTCATGCGAGGATAATTCGAACTGGATCATGCGGAAATGTCCACGGCGCTCGCCGGCGAAATCGAAGATCGCCTCGATCGCGAGCCTCCACCCCCAGACCAGCTCGCCGCCGTCTTTTCCCAGCATCGCCCTCATTTCGAAATGCTCGGCAAACAGCTGCTGAGAGAGGAGCGGTGTCAGATCGTCGCAGCGGACCGCTGCAGGCTCGAAGCTTCTCGATCGGATCGGCTGAAGCGTTCATCCGCGTTGGAGGCCGGCACAAAAAAAGAGAGCGGGGCCCTAGCCCCGCTCAAAAATTGTGTCGACCCTATTATCCCCGATATCTGAGATTTGATCTTGATTGAACGGGGCGACGCTGCGTTTTGCGCGCCAGGGGCTCCTCCCGAGACTTGGACCACCAGACTTCGACCTCGCGGCCAGCCTGAGCAAAGAGATGCTAGATCAACTTTTCTCACTTGTCATCATTTTCGGCAACGATTGTTCAAAATTCGAGCAGTTGGCGAAATGATCGGGCTTTTTCCCTTCTAAGTATATGACAAATATAAGAAATCTGTGGATAGGAGGCTGCCCTGCATCTGCCTCAAATGCCGGATCGTCACCTTCGGCGGGGCGCGCCGAACACAGTTTTCGAGAAATTTGTGATCGCGCAAGCAGACCGGCGAAGTGACCTCGACTCGGGCTCGGCCCGGTGTTTAGTTGCTCGCCGAACGAATGGTTCGGCGAATGCGCGAGCGGCTGCGAAACTACCTGCCCCTGGTCCTGCTCGCCCTCGCGATGCAGGTGCTGGCGCCGGTTGCCGCCTGCTGGGCCGCGGGTCTTGCGGTCGCCGATCCGCTTCAGAATGCGGTGATCTGTCACAGCACAGATGCATCGGATGCAGGCGCACAAACCGGCGTGCCGGCTGCACACGCAGGAAGCTGTTCGATCTGCTGCTTGGCGCAGTCCAATGCGTCGCTTGATTCGCGGCAGGCCACGTTCGCGAATCCGTTCCGGCTCGCTGAACCTGTGCCGTGGCATGAGCAGGCTGCACCCGCAGTCACATCGGACGGCGGATCCAACGCCCGAGCACGAGCGCCTCCACTGTTGACGTGAGCCCGGCGGCTAACCGCCGCTGAATTCGCATGTCAGCATCGCGGAGATCCTCAAATGTCCATCTGTCATAAGCATGCGGGCCTTCTGGGGCTCGCCCTCGCGCTCGTCCCTCACTCGGGAAGCGTTGCTCACGAGATCGTTGGTAACCGCTTCTTCCCGGCAACGCTGGGCATCGATGATCCCGGCGTCAACGATGAACTGTCCATTCCAACGGTCGACAGTTTCAAGACTGGCGACGTCCCGCCGGTTCGGCAGCGTGACATCTCCGGCGAGTTCTCCAAACGTATCACCGAGGACTTTGCCATCTCCTTTGGCTCGACCTACACCTTTCTCAATCCGATGGACCCGACCATCCCCGGCGCCAACGGATTTCAAAACCTGGAGACCACGTTCAAGTACCGGGTTTTCAAGGATCCCGCGCATGAATTCGTGATGTCGGTCGGCCTTAGCGTCGAATGGGGTGGCACCGGCGCGCAAAATGTCGGCGCCGATCCCTTCAATACCTACACACCGATGCTCTGGTTCGGCAAAGGCTTCGGCGACCTGCCGGACGCGTTTTCCTGGCTTCGTCCTGTCGCCATCACAGGCCAGGTCGGCTACGCGATTCCTGCCAGGAATTTCACGACCACGTTCGGGATCGATCCCGATACCGGCGACTTTGCTGCCGATACCGAATTTCATCCGCGGGTGCTGAACTGGGGCGGAACGATCCAGTACAGCATGCCTTACCTGAAGTCGGCTGTCGTGGATCTCGGTCTGCCGGAGTTCGTCAATCACCTGATCCCGCTCGTCGAAGCCAATCTGCAAACCCCGATTGCGAACACGCTTACCTCGGGCACGAGAACGACAGGTACCATCAATCCTGGCGTGATCTGGGTCGGTAGCAAGTATCAGGTTGGTGTTGAGGCGCTGATTCCCATCAATCGGCAAAGCGGGACGCATGTCGGCGTGATCGGACAGTTGCACTTCTATCTCGACGACATTGATCCTCGCGGCATCGGCAAGCCGCTTTTCGGTGGCCCGGTCCAATCTGCCAACCCCTTCGCAAGGAATTGACCGATGCGATCCTTATCCCTCAGTTCAATGATACTGTTCATGGTCCTCTTGCTGACTTCGATGCCGCCTGGCGAGGCAAGCGCCCACGCCGAGCTCGACCACGCCGAGCCGCGCGTCGGCAATAAGGTGGCAAGCCCCCCGCGCGAGGTAACGCTCTGGTTCAGCCAGAAACTGGAGGCGGCATTTAGCTCGATCAGTGTCACGGGTCCCTCCGGGCAGCGCGTCGACGCAGGCAAGGCGCGCGTCAGCGGCAACCAGATGTCGATCCCGCTGAAGTCGGGAGGGGCGGGCACGTATCACGTGAACTGGCGCGTGCTGTCTGTGGACACCCACACGACGGACGGCAGCTTCACCTTCCAGGTCGGTCCATGAAGGCCTGATCATCGATGGACTGGTCAGCAGTGGACGCGCCGTTGGTTGCGACGCGCGCCGTGCACTTTGCGGCAACCGCGATCACGGCTGGAGACTTCATGTTTCGGGCCGTCATCGCTGCGCCGGCCGCGCGCTCGGAGGGGGCTGCGCCTGGGTCGTTCGAGGCTCCCACCTTGTGGGTCTCGTGGCTCGGTCTTGCCTTCGCGGTGATCTCCGGTGCGATCTGGCTGATGCTTCAGGCCGCCTCGATGAGCGGGATGCCGCTCGATGAGGCATTGTCCGCGAATGTCTTATCGACGGTGATCAACGAAACGCAGTTTGGACAGGTGACGATGCTTCGAGCAGGCCTTGTGATCTGCCTGGTGGCTTGCCTGACCTACGATCGTATGGCGATCGCACGATGGGGCGGATTTGCGGTTGCGATCGCATTTGCCGCAAGCCTCGCCTGGAGCGGCCATGCCGGGTCGACCACCGGCGAGGCGGGTTACCTGCATCTTGCCGCGGATGCGCTGCATTTGGTGGCAAGCGCGGCCTGGATCGGTGGCTTGGCGTCATTAGTCCTGTTCCTCGCTGCGGCCTGCCGAAGGAAGGAGCTTCCGCTCGCCCGTGACGCCGTGGGCCGATTTTCGATCATGGGCATGGTCAGCGTGGCAACCCTGCTGCTTACAGGATTCATCAATGCCGCCATCCTGGTGGGCTCGCTTCACGCGCTGGTCGTCACCGAGTATGGACGGCTGTTGCTGCTCAAGCTTGTCCTGTTCACGCTCATGTTGGTGCTCGCCCTGGTCAACCGGCTGGTGCTGACACCGCGGCTTGTCCCGGCCGGGCGTGGTGCGTTGCGCTGGCTCAAGCGCAATAGCACCATCGAGCTTGCTCTCGGCCTTGCCATCCTCGCCGTTGTCGGGATGCTTGGTACGATGCATCCTGCGATACACTTGGTGAACTGAATGGTTGTGCTGCGTCAATCTGGTGAAAAAGCGATCTCGACTCCATTGCGGATCATGTCTAGTTAGTAAGCGTACGAATGGTTCGGCGGATGCGGGCGCGGCTGCAAAAATACTTACCCCTGGTCCTGATCGCCCTGGCGATGCAGGTGCTGGCGCCGATCGCCGCCTGTTGGGCGGCCGGCGTTGCGGTCGCCGATCCGCTTCAGAACGGCGTCATTTGCCACGCGAATGGCGGTTCAGGCGCAGGCATTGACGACCGGACCAGTCTGCCCGGCTCGCATCCTGGCGCTTGCTCGCTCTGCTGCCTGGCACAGGCGAGCGCGTCTCTCGACGCGCCACAGGCCGTCTTCGCAACACCTGTGCGACCCGCCGAATGCGTTGCGAGGCACGACGCGGCAGATCGTGTCGCAGTGCCCCACGGCGCGTCCAACGCGCAGGCGCGCGCGCCACCTCAATTTTCCTGACGACCTCGTGACCGCCACGGCGCGTCCGCCGGCGGTTGATGCTGTCGAATGGCCGGAGAGAAAGCCGGCGTCAGGACATTCCCATGTTGCCTCGCCATGCCCGTTGCGGCGTGAGTGTCGTTGCCGTCCAGGCCGCGCTGCTCGCGTCGATGGGGGGAGCCGCCGCCCAGAGCGGCGAAAGCGCATTGCCGCCGGTGACGGTCGATGCGCCGATTGCGGCATCACATAAGCCTCGCAAGCCGGCCGTCCAATCCACGGCAGCTCGGAATCGGAGTGCGAAACCCTCAAACTCTGCCGAAGGTGCTGCTGCGGCCGTCGCCACCGGCGGGCAGGGCGCTGGCACCGCTCGGGCCTCGCTGGAGACCCCGCCGGCGGTAGCGCGCTATCAGCTTCCGCAAACATCGTTCAGCATCACGGCAAGGGAGATCGACGAGACAATCAACCGCAAAGACCCCGAGGATGCCGTCAAATACATGCCGAGCCTGTTCGTGCGGAAACGGCACGACGGCGACAACCAGGCGGTGCTTGCGACGCGAAGCTGGGGCCTGAATTCCAGCGCGCGTACGCTGGTCTACTATGACGATCTCCTGATTTCGGCGCTGATCGGCAACAACAACTCGGGCGCCTCGCCGAAGTGGAATCTGATCGTGCCGGAGGCGATCGGCCGGGTCGACTATCTCAACGGTCCGTTTGCCGCGGCCTATCCCGGCAACTCGATCGGCGGCGTGCTGCTGATCACCTCGAAGATGCCGGACAAGCCGTTTGCAACGGCCAAGGAGACGATCTCGGTGATGCCTTGGAGTCAGTACGGCACCAAGAGCACCTATGTCACCAGCCAGACCAGTGCTGCCGCAGGCAACCGCGACGGTGCGCTATCGTGGCTCATCAGCGCCAACTATCGTGACAGCTATCAGCAGCCGCTGAGCTATGTGACGAATGGCTCGGTCCCGGCCAAGACGACGGGCACCTTCATCGCACCGAGCCGGACCGGCGGGGTGGCGGATGTCGTCGGCGCCGGCGCGGTGGCGCACTCGCAGCAGACGTCGGGAAATATCAGGCTTGCCTACGACCTGACCCCGCTGGTCCAGGCGACCTATTCGTTCGCGGTCTGGAACAATCACCAGACCTCGGAACCGCAGACCTATCTGCGATCGACAGTGACGGGCCAGCCGACATTTGCAGGCCTTTCGGGGTTTGCTCCCAACAAATACACCTGGGACGAACTCCACGTGAGCAACGCCGTCTCGCTCCGGAGCGACACCAAGGGCGTCTTTGATTTTGATCTTTCGGCATCGAGCTACAATTACCTTCAGGATATTCTTCTCAACCCGTATACCGTCGTAGCGTCGCCCGGGCTCGGCTACTCGCTGAACGGCAAGGTGACGCGGATGGACGGCACCAATTGGCAGAATGCCGATGCCAAGGGCATCTGGCGTCCCGACGGGATCGACGGTCCGCACGAGATCAGCTTCGGCGTTCACGGCGACCGCTACAGGCTCGAGAATCCCGTCTACGCCTCCACGGTTTGGTATACGGCTCCCTCGGCGGGCAACGGGCAGCTCTACTCAACGGGCGTCGGCGAGACACGGACCGAGGCGTTTTGGGTTCAGGACGCCTGGAAGATCACGCCGAACGTCAAGCTGACGCTTGGTGGACGATTGGAGAGCTGGCAGGCGCTTGATGGTCTCAACGTCAACACGACGGCGACGGGCGCCGGCGCCATCACGTCAGTGACGACGACGCAACAGCCCTCGCTATCGTCGACCAATTTCTCGCCGAAGGTTTCGCTCTCATATGATCCCAACAAGGAGTGGAACATCACTGCGAATTTCGGCGAGGCGTATCGCTACCCGACGGTGACGGAGCTTTATCAGAACATTTCCGTCAGCAACATCACTTACCTTGCCAATCCTCGGCTCGCGCCCGAGCAGGATTTCACCGGCGAGCTCAATCTCGAACGACGTTGGCAGGACGGCCGGATCAGGTTCACGGTCTTCGGCGAACGCACGAACAATGCGCTGATCTCGCAGACGACAACCGTGACTGACGTGTCCGGAAACCAGTCGTTCCAGACGGCGGTCAGCAACGTCGCCGCCATCCGCATGCAAGGCGTCGAATTGTCGGCCGACAAGGACAATATCCTGATCCGCGGGCTGCAGCTCTTTGGCAGCGTAACGTATGTCGATTCCAGGATCATCTCGGATCCGAACTGGTCGGGCGCGACCACCGTCGTCGGCAAACGCGTGCCGTATGTTCCGGACTGGCGCGCGAAGGTTGGCGTCAGCTACCGTCTAAACGAGAGCTGGGTCTATACCGTTGCCGCGCGCTACACTGGCAAGCAGTATGCGACCCTCGACAATACCGACGTCGTTCCCCACGTGTACCAGGCGTTCGATCCGTTTTTCGTCGTCGACATGAAAATCCACTACAATGCGACGAAGAATTTCTCGTTCGATTTCGGCATCGATAATGTCTTCAACTACCAGTACTTCCTGTTCCATCCGTTCCCGGGACGAACCTTCGTCGTTGCCGGCAAGTACACGTTCTGACGGGTGGGATGGGCGCAACGACCCAAGAGAAAGGCTAGCCACATGAACAAGCTCTCACGCATCCTCGTGCTCGCAGCGCTTGCAGCGCTGGCGTTCGCCGCACCCGGGCGCGCCGACGACGTCAAGGCCGGCGATATCGTCATCACGCAGGCCTGGAGCAGGGCCACGCCTGGCGGAGCAAAGGTCGCCGGCGGCTATCTGACGATCGAGAACAAAGGCAGTGCGCCGGATAGGCTGATCAGCGTCTCGGCTGAGATCGCCGGCAAGATCGAAGTCCACGAGATGGCGATGGACAACGGCGTGATGAAGATGCGCCCGATCGATAAGGGTCTCGCGATCGAGCCGGGAAAGACCGTGAAGCTCGCACCGGGCGGCTATCATCTGATGATGCAGGAGCTGAAGGGACCGCTCAAGCAGGGCGACAAGGTCCCGGTCACGCTTCAGTTCGAGAAGGCCGGCAAGGTGGCCGTCACCCTCGACGTCCAGGCCGTCGGCGCGCAGGCACCGGGTGGCGGCGAGCATGGCGGACACATGGATATGAAGAAATCGCCGGATCACTCCGGGATGAAGATGTGAGGGTATGGTGTTTATCAAACCACTGAGCCTTTCGTTTCTGCTGGAGGCGGATCCATTCGATCTCGTCTCGACCGTCCTCGTTCGCTGACATTTTGTGGAGCAAGAGCATGGATCGAAGAGAGTTCAACGCGACGCTGGCGGCCGCATCCTTGCTCAACCTCGTCGCGCCGGCCGCGCTTGCGCAGCCGGCGTCGCCTGCTCGCCCGCGCGTGGGCCTGTTGATCCATTCCGACATGATCCTGCTTGATCTGGCCGGCCCGCTCACCGTGTTTAGCATCATGCAGGCGGAGGTCCACCTGATTGGCAAAACCGAGCAGCCGGTCATGACCGACGTCCGCTTGCCCGTTGCGCCGACGGTGACATTCCAGAACGCGCCGAAGCTGTTCGACGTGGTGTTCGTGCCCGGAGGCCTGAAGGGAACGGTCGCTGCGATGCAGGATCGTGAGACGGTCGAATTCGTCCGGCAGCAGGGTGAATCCGCGAGCCTCGTCACAAGCGTTTGTACCGGCTCGCTCTTGCTTGGCGCCGCGGGTCTGCTCAGGGGTTATCAGGCCACTTCGCACTGGTACGTTCGCGATCTGCTCGCGCATATGGGCGCGGTCGTGCGCAGGGACCGTGTGGTCGAGGATCGCAACCGCGTGACGGGCGGCGGCGTAACGGCCGGCATCGACTTTGCGCTCGCGATCGCAGCGCGGCTTGCGGGCGAGGAAGCTGCGCGTCGCATTCAGCTCGTGATCGAGTACGATCCTAAGCCGCCCTTCGATTCCGGATCACCTGAGCGTGCCGGTCCTGCGCTGGCCGGCGACGTCTTGAAGCGGCGGCAGGACCTCATTCGTGAAGCGGAAGCCGCGGCAAAGGCTGCCGGGGCGGCAATGAATTTATGAACGTGTGAGGCTCCAATGCGAAAAGGTTTGATCTACGTCACCACGACGGCGGCATGCGTGCTGGCAGGCTCGTCCGCAGGGGCGCACGTCTCGCTGGAGACCAAGCAGGCCACGGTCGGCGGGTCCTACAAGGCCGTGTTTGCCGTGCCGCATGGCTGCGCCGGCTCGCCGACGGTGAAGATCCGCGTGCAGATCCCCGAAGGCGTCATCGCCGTTAAGCCGATGCCAAAGGCCGGCTGGAGCGTCGACGTCGTCGAGGGCAAGTACGGCGGCGAATACGACTATCACGGCAACAAGGTCTCCTCCGGGCCTAAGGAGGTGATGTGGTCGGGCGGCAAGTTGCCGGATCACAACTATGATGAGTTCGTGATGAGCACGTTTCTCACCGACAGCCTGAAGCCGAACACGACACTGTATTTTCCGGTCGTGCAGGAATGTGAGAAGGGCGTCAGCCGCTGGATCGAGATTCCCGCGGAGGGCGCTGCCCCTTCGCATGAGGGCAAATCGCCCGCGCCGGGCGTGAAGCTGCTGCCAAAGCCCTGATGCGCATCCTTGCCGCGCCTGCGACGCTGCTGCTCGGCATCGGATTTGCGACCGGTGCTTGGGCGCACGCCGCGTTGGTCTCGGTCGAGCCGGCGAATGGAAGCATCGTCGCGAGCACGCCAAAGAGCGTCGAGCTGCGCTACAACGAGGCGGTGACACCGGGCGCGATCCGGCTGATCGACGGGACCGGAAAGGAGCGCAAGGAGGCTCTCGTCACCGCATTCGGCGAGACCATCTCGATCGCGCTGCCGCAGGATCTGCCGCAGGGCACTGCGGTCGTCAGTTATCGCGTGATCTCGCAGGACGGCCATCCCGTCGCGGGATCGGTCATCTTCTCGATCGGCTTGCCGTCCGTGACGCAAGTTCCCGTGGCTGCCGATAGCGGCGTGAACGCGCTGATCTGGCTCACGCGGATAGGGCTCTATCTCGGGCTTTTCGCGGGTGTCGGCGGCGTGTTCTTTGCGATCTGGATCGCGCGATCGACGATTGGAATGGTTTTGCCCCGTAGCGCGCTTGTCGTGGGTGTGCTGAGTGCGCTCGCCTCGATTCCCCTGTTGGGGCTCGATCTCCTCGGTCTGCCGCCTACCGCGCTTCTGACGTCAGCGCCCTGGACGGTTGCATTCACGACGAGTGCCGGCCCCGCGCTTCTGATCGCGATCGCCACGATCCTGATCGCCTGCACCGCGCTGCCTGGAGGGCAGGGCGCGCGTGTCCTCTCGGTTGTCGCGCTTGCCGGCGTCGGCCTGTCGCTCGCCAGCACCGGCCACGCCGCGACGGCACCGCCGGAGGCGTTGACCAAGCCGGCGATCTTCATCCACGGCCTCGGTATCGCGTTCTGGACCGGCGCGCTGGCACCGCTGGCCGTTCTGATGTCGAGACCGACCACCGCCACACTGCCGATCCTGAACCGGTTCTCGCGCGCTGCCCTTCCGGTCGTCGTCATCCTGACGCTGACGGGCCTGATGCTGGCCGTCATTCAGCTCTCGAGCTTTGCCGCCCTGGTCGAGACCAAATACGGCATCATCCTCTCGATCAAGCTCGTGCTCGTTGCCGCCCTACTGGCGCTTGCCGCGCTCAACCGCTTTCGCCTGACACCAGCGCTGGCCAAGAACATCAAGGGAGCGCGCACGCTCAAGCGCTCGATCCTGGCCGAATGCGTCCTGGCGCTTGCCGTCTTCGCTGTCGTCGCCGGCTGGCGCTTTACGCCGCCGTCGCGCACGATCGTCCCGGAGACGCCGCTGGCGATCCATATCCACGGTGAGAAGGCGATGTTCCAGGTTCTGGTGTTGCCGGGCAAGGCGGGCACTGACGACTTCGTGCTCCAGCTCATGACGGAGGAGGCGACGCCCCTTTCCGCCAAGGAAGCGACCCTGACGTTGAGCCTGCCGGAGCGCGGCATCGAGCCTATCGAATATGACGCCGCGCTCGGCGCTGACGGCTACTGGCACGTGCGAAAGGTCGAGCTGCCGTTCGCCGGCCGCTGGCATGTGCGCATCGACGCGCTGGTGACCGATTTCGAGAAGATCACGCTCGAGGATGACCTCGAGTCGCACCGCACTGAAAGGCATTGCCTCGGGGTTCCGAAACGGCCGCCTGCGTCTTCAAACGGGACTTCAAGGAAACAGAAAAATGACAGGAATTTCGTCGCGTTAGCGCGTTTTCTTCATTCCCGGCCTTGTGTTTTCGCTCCCAATCCGGTTTCACTGCAACCCCTCACTGATTCTTCGAGTGTATCTATGCGGTTGTCCCGGTTCTTTCTGCCCATCCTGAAAGAAAATCCGAAAGAGGCGGAGATCGTCTCGCATCGCCTGATGCTGCGCGCAGGCATGATCCGGCAGGAGGCCGCCGGCATCTATGCCTGGCTGCCGCTCGGCTTCCGCGTGCTGAAGAAGATCGAGCAGATCGTGCGCGAGGAGCAGGATCGCTCCGGCGCGATCGAGGTGCTGATGCCGACCTTGCAGCTTGCCGATCTCTGGCGCGAGAGTGGCCGCTACGATGCCTATGGGCCAGAGATGCTGCGCATCGCCGACCGCAACAAGCGCGAGCTGCTGTACGGGCCGACTAACGAGGAAATGATCACCGAGATCTTCCGCGCCTATGTGAAGTCCTACAAGAACCTGCCGCTCAATCTCTATCATATTCAATGGAAATTCCGCGACGAGCAGCGTCCGCGTTTCGGCGTGATGCGGGGCCGCGAATTCCTGATGAAGGATGCCTATTCCTTCGATCTCAACGAGGCGGCCGCGCGCGTCGCCTACAACAAGATGTTCGTCGCCTATTTGCGCACCTTCGCGCGGATGGGGCTGAAGGCGATCCCGATGCGTGCCGAGACCGGCCCGATCGGCGGCGATCTCAGTCACGAGTTCATCGTGCTCGCCGAGACCGGCGAGTCCGGCGTCTTCATCAATAGCGACGTGCTCGATCTGCCGGTGCCGGGCGAGGACGTCGACTACGAGAGTGATCTCACGCCGATCATCAAGCAGTGGACTTCGGTCTATGCCGCCACCGAAGACGTGCACGATGCCGCGCGCTTCGAGCAGGAGGTGCCCGAAGACAAGCGGGTCAATACCCGCGGCATCGAGGTCGGCCAGATCTTCTATTTCGGCACCAAATATTCCGAGCCGATGAAGGCGACGGTGGCGGGGCCCGACGGCGTCGACGTGCCGATCCACGGCGGCTCTTACGGCGTCGGCGTCTCGCGCCTGGTCGGGGCCATCATCGAGGCCTGCCATGACGATGCCGGCATCAAATGGCCGGAAGCGGTGGCGCCGTTCCGCGCCGTCGTGCTCAATCTCAAGCAGGGCGATGCGGCCGTCGATGCGGCCTGCGAGAAGCTCTATATCGAGCTTCAGGCCAAGGGGGTCGACGTGCTCTACGACGACACCGACCAGCGCGCCGGCGCCAAGTTCGCCGCCGCCGACCTGATTGGCATCCCCTGGCAGATCATGATCGGGCCGAAGGGGCTCGCCGACGGCAAGGTCGAGATCAAGCGGCGCGCCGACGGCTCGCGCGAGACCATGTCGCCGGCCGACGCGGTCGCGCGCCTGACCGGTTGAATATTATCCACCGCGCCATTTGCGGGGCAGGCAATCCGGCCACAATTGACCCCGAATCATGGGATTATCGAGCGATGGATGAGACCATGACCGAGCCTGTGCAAACCGCGCCCTTCGCGCCGTTCGAATGGATGTTGTCGGCGCGCTACCTGCGGGCGCGCCGCAAGGAAGGATTCATCTCGGTCATCGCCGGATTCTCCTTCCTCGGCATCATGCTTGGCGTCGCCACGCTGATCATCGTCATGGCCGTCATGAACGGCTTCCGCAAGGAACTGCTCGACAAGATCCTCGGCCTCAACGGGCACATTCTGGTGCAGCCGCTGGAATCGCCGCTGACCGACTGGAAGGACGTCGCCGAGCGCATCAGCCAGGTCGACGGTGTGCGGCTCGCCGCGCCCGTGGTCGACGGCCAGGCGTTGGCCTCTTCGCCGTTCAATGCCTCGGGCGTGCTGGTGCGCGGCATCCGCGCCGACGACCTGAACAACCTCACCTCGATCGCCAAGAACATCAAGCAGGGCTCGATCGAGAACTTTGACGAAGGGCAGGGCGTGGCGATCGGCCGGCGGCTCGCCGACCAGTTGTCGCTGCATGCCGGCGACAGCGTCACCTTGGTCGCGCCGAAGGGCGCGGTCACGCCGATGGGCACGACGCCGCGGATCAAGCCGTACAAGATCGTCGCGGTGTTCGAGATCGGCATGTCCGAATATGACGCGGGCTTCGTCTTCATGCCGCTCCCCGAGGCGCAGGCCTATTTCAACCGCAACAACGACGTCACCGCGATCGAGGTGTTCACCACCAATCCCGATCGCATCGACGCGTTTCGCAAGTCGGTGACGGAGGCTGCCGGCCGGCCGGTGTTCCTGGTCGACTGGCGTCAGCGCAACTCGACGTTCTTCAACGCGCTCCAGGTCGAGCGCAACGTGATGTTCCTGATCCTCACCATGATCGTGCTGGTGGCCGCGCTCAACATCGTGTCCGGCCTGATCATGCTGGTGAAGGACAAGGGCAGCGACATCGCGATCCTGCGCACGATGGGCGCCTCGCAAGGGTCGATCATGCGCATCTTCCTGATCACGGGAGCCTCGATCGGCGTGGTCGGCACACTCGTCGGCTTCTTCGTCGGCCTCGTCATCTGCCTCAATATCGAATCGATCCGGCAGTTCCTGTCCTGGCTCACCAGCACGGAACTGTTCTCGCCGGAACTCTATTTCCTGTCCCGACTGCCTGCCGAGATCGACGTCGGCGAGACCACGGCGGTGGTCATCATGGCGCTGACGCTGTCGTTCCTTGCGACGCTCTACCCGTCCTGGCGCGCCGCGCGTCTCGATCCCGTCGAAGCGCTCCGGTACGAGTGAGGGGCTGATGGAGCAGGGGGCGGAAGATGTACCGGTCATTTATCTCCACGAGATAAAGCGGCAGTACGTGCAGGGCGAGAACGTGCTGACCATCCTGGACGGCGCCAAGCTCGCGCTGTGGGCTGGACAGTCGGTGGCGCTGGTGGCGCCGTCAGGTTCTGGCAAGTCGACGCTGCTGCACATCGCAGGGCTGCTGGAGGCGCCCGATTCCGGCGAGGTCTATGTCGGGGGCACCCCGACCTCGCAACTGCCCGACATCGAGCGCACGCAGCTTCGCCGCACCGAGATCGGCTTCGTCTACCAGTCGCACCGGCTGCTGCCGGAGTTCTCGGCATTGGAGAACGTCATGCTGCCGCAGATGATCCGCGGCCTGAAGCGATCCGAGAGCGTCAAGCGCGCCAAGGATATCTTGTCCTATCTCGGCCTCGGCGACCGTATCACCCATCGTCCCGCCGAGCTGTCGGGCGGCGAGCAGCAGCGCGTCGCGATTGCTCGCGCCGTCGCCAACGCGCCACGGGTGCTGTTTGCGGACGAGCCGACCGGCAACCTCGATCCCGGCACCGCCGAGCATGTGTTCCAGGCCTTGATGCAGCTGGTCAAGGCAACGCAGGTCTCGATGCTGATCGCGACCCACAACATGGAGCTCGCCGGCCGCATGGACCGGCGGGTGTCGCTTTCCAACGGCCAGGTGGTCGAGCTCGACTAAAATCTCGAAAACAACCCCATGCAAAGTAGCCGGCGACCGCTGGCGAGATCTTCGTATTTTACGAAATCTGTTGGCGCGTCGGGCAAATCACCGGGCATGATGCCATCCTCGCAGCATGTGGGACGGCCTACGGCTGGATCACCGTCATCTTGAACGGACCGGCATGGGCTGCAGCGTGCTTGACGGCCTCGTTGGCGTGATCGAGATCGAACGCCGTCGTCTCATACTGATCGAGGCGCAGCAGCCCGGCGCGCACGAGCGCGATCAGGCGGACCGCCGCATCCGGCGGATACATCCAGACGCCATGGATGGTGATGCAATTGCGCATGATCCAGGGGTAGGGCAGTTCGAGCCCAGGTCCACCGGCCATGCCGATGCCCCCCATCAGCACGACGCGGCCGTAGGCGCGCACCGCCATGATCGCAGCGCGCACCACCGTGGGGCTGACCGAGGGCGGCATGATGTCGAACACGCAATCGATCGGCCCGGCGGCGGCGCGCTTCATCTGCTCGCGGTCGTCGCTCTCGTTGCCCGAGAGTTTAAAGGGCCTGACGCGCGGGCCGAAGCGCCGAACGAGATCGGCGAGGATCGTCTCGTTGCGCCCCGGCGCCACGACGCTGGCCGCGCCCATCGCAAGCGCCACCGCCACGGCGGCGCTGCCGAAATTGCCGGTGGCGCCGCTGACCAGTACGGTCTCGCCAGGCTGGAGCTTGGCGGCGAGGAAACCGCCGTAGGGCACGAGCATGGTGCCGAGCGCGCACCATTGCGCGGCTTCGACGGAGGTGATCGCGCCGAGCCGCTTCACGTTTTCCGTCGGCACTCGCATCTGCTCGGCGAACGAGCCGTGACGGAAGTACTTCTGCAGCTTCATGCCGCCTTCGTCGCGGGCGCTCAGCGCCTGCAATGTGATGTCGGGCGACAGTGCGTCGTCGCGTGAACGCACGGTCGGATCGCAGAATACCCAGTCGCCCACGGCGAGTTTCGTTGCATCCGGTCCGATGGCGCGGACCCGGCCGATGCCGCCGGGGCCGGGGATCACGGGAAGATCCAGGGCGTAGTTGCGCGCGCCGCTGAAGACCTCGTTCAGATAGGGCAGCACGCGGGTGGCGACGACGTCGACGATGACCTCGCCCGTGCCGAGCACGGGAACGGGGACATCTTCGATCGCGAGCGGTGTTCCCAGGGATTTGAGGACGGCGGCCTTCATGACGTTCACCTCTTATTCGAGCTGAAGCAGGAATATGCGTCCGCCTTGAAAGCGCATGAAGGCCTGGTATTATCCTAGTATCCAAAGGGCCCTCCCTGAGCCGGAAGCAAGATCATGGCCGATCCCCGACGTGTCGAATTCGGTGACTTCCTGCGCTCACGCCGCGAGAAGCTGACGCCGAAATCCGTTGGCCTCCCGATCGGCCGCCGTCGGCGCACGGCGGGGCTGCGGCGCGAGGAGGTGGCGCAGCTCGCAGGGATCGGCGTCGACTGGTACATCCGCCTCGAGCAGGGGCGCACAGTAAGCCCGTCGGTCACCACCATCGATGCGCTGGCCCGCGCGCTGCGCCTTTCCAGG
>NZ_JBANBA010000126.1:0-26713 GCF_059803475.1 Bradyrhizobium sp. UFLA05-89
GGCGTTCGAGGGGTGTCCACACCCTCACCGCCGCTTACCCCAGTCGCCGCTTACCCCATAGCATCTGGATCGCCCGCATTCGCGGTGACGTCGGAGCAGACGTCAGGATTCGACGAACTCGTCGCGCTTGTATCCCTGCGCATAGAGCAGTGCGGTGAGATCGCCATGATCGATCCGCGCGGCCGCCGCAGCCGCCACGGCGGGCTTGGCGTGGTAGGCGACACCCAGCCCCGCCGCCTGGATCATCGCGAGATCGTTGGCGCCGTCGCCAACGACCAGCGTATCGATGTCGTCGAGATCGAACGCCTCCATCAGGTCGACCAGCGTCGCGAGTTTTGCCGCGCGGCCTAGGATCGGCTCCTTCACTTCGCCGGTGAACTTGCCGTCGCGCACGATCAGCTCGTTGGCGCGGTTCTCCTGGAAGCCGATTTTCGCGGCGACCGCGTTGGTGAACAGCGTGAAGCCGCCGGACACGAGACAGGTATAGGCGCCGTGGGCGCGCATGGTCGCGACCAGTTCGCGGCCGCCCGGCGTCAGCGTGATATGCTTGGCGAGGACATCGTCGACGACGCCGACCGGCAGGTCCTTCAGCAGCGCGACGCGCTCGCGCAGGGCCGGCTCGAACTCGATCTCGCCGCGCATCGCACGCTCGGTGATGGCTGCGACGTGCGCCTTGACCCCAACGACATCGGCGAGCTCGTCGATGCATTCCTGGCCGATCATGGTGGAATCCATGTCGGCGAGAAAAAGTCTCTTGCGCCGGAAGCCGACAGGTTGCACGACGATGTCGATCGGCAGGTCGCCGCGCAGCTCGCGCAACCGTTGTTCAATGGCGTGACGATCGCCTTCGAGGTTATCCTGCGCGCCGAAGGGTATGTCGACCGCAACCCCGTCGAACAGCCAGTGTGCAGGCGCGGCCGAGGGCAGCACGGCACGCGCGCCGTCGACGATGGTAGAGTCGAGCGCGGGATTATCGGGGTTGCAGATCAGCGTGGCGACGAGGGACATTTGAGGTTTTCGTGCGCGAGGGGCAAGTGAGCAAGGCCGTGCTTATCGCAGGCCCGACCGCCAGCGGCAAGTCGGCGCTGGCGCTCGAGCTTGCCCTGAACGCCGGCGGCATCGTGATCAATGCCGATTCCATGCAGGTCTATCGCGATCTGCGTGTCATCACGGCCCGCCCCACGCGGGACGAGGAGGCGCAGGTCCCGCACCGTCTCTATGGCCATGTCGACGCGGCCGTGAATTTTTCGGCCGGTGCCTGGCTCGCGGATGCGGCGGCAGCGCTGGCCGAGGCGCGGGCGCAAGGCCGCCTGCCGATCTTCATCGGCGGCACCGGGCTTTATTTCAAGGCGCTGACGAGGGGCCTCTCGACGGTGCCGCCGATCCGGCCCGAGGTGCGCGAGGGCGTGCGCGCGCGGCTCGAGCAGGGCGGCGTCGAAGCGCTGCACGCGGAACTCGCAGGCCGTGATCCTACCGCCGCTGGACGGCTGAATGTGCGCGACCGCACCCGCATCGCTCGCGCGCTCGAAGTGATCGAGGCGACCGGCCGCTCGCTGCTCGACTGGCATCGCGAGGGCCAGCCGCCGCTGCTGCCCAAGGACAGTTTCAACGCCCTGTTCCTCGCCCCAGAGCGCGATGAGCTCTATGCCCGCATCGATGCCCGCTTCGAGGCCATGCTCGGCGCCGGCGCGCTCAACGAGGTCGAATTGCTTGCCGCGCGAGAACTCGATCCGCTGTTGCCGGCGATGAAGGCCCACGGCGTGCCCACGCTGATCCGGCACGTCCGTGGCGAGATCAGCCTGGACGAGGCGGCCGCGATCAGCCAAGCCGACACCCGCCATTACGCCAAGCGCCAGTTCACCTGGTTCCGGCATCAATTGCCCGAGTTCGAATGGGTGAAGCCGGAGCAGGCGATGGGGTGGCTGGCCGCTGCCGTGAGGGCGGAGTGAGGCGCCTCGCTCGGTCGTCGTTCCGGGGGCGCGCACAGCGCGAGCGCCCCGGGAACGACGACCTTTTGCGCTTTCGTCGTAAATTCCCTCTCGCCGAACCGCCGGAACGCCGCTACACTTCTCGAAATCGCGCGAAAACGGCCACATTGCCTTGACATCCGGGCTTTGGCCGCTATGGTTCGCGCAACCTTTGGGAAGCCGGGCCGACCTCATGCGTAACATTATTACCAAACTCCTTATCGTCGTCGTACCCAGGCGCATCGCCGGGGATGGCTAGCGGCCATCCAAAACCGAGCGGTGCGCATGGGGCCTCTTGGGGCCCTTTTTTATTTCCCGAACCAGACCTCGAAGAAGCCGCTGACAACAGCGCATCCGGAGCAAGCCAATGACCGACAACAGCCACGATCCGAACCAGATGACCGGCGCCGCGATGATCGTGCGCGCGCTCATCGATCATGGCGTGACGGATATTTTCGGCTATCCCGGCGGCGCGGTGCTTCCGATCTATGACGAGATCTTCCAACAGAGCGAGATCCAGCACATCCTGGTCCGGCATGAGCAGGGCGCGGGCCACGCCGCCGAAGGCTATGCGCGCTCGACCGGCAAGCCGGGCGTCGTGCTGGTGACTAGCGGCCCCGGCGCCACCAACATGGTGACGCCGCTGACGGATGCGCTGATGGATTCGATCCCGCTGGTCTGCATCACCGGGCAGGTGCCGACCCACCTGATCGGCAATGACGCGTTCCAGGAATGCGACACCGTCGGCATCACGCGCCCCTGCACCAAGCACAACTGGCTGGTCCGCGACGTCAACGATCTTGCCAAGGTGCTGCACGAGGCGTTCTACGTCGCGACCTCGGGGCGACCGGGCCCGGTGCTGGTCGACGTGCCGAAGGACGTGCAGTTCGCGACCGGCACCTACCATCCGCCGCGCAAGTCCGACGTGCACGTCTCCTACGCGCCGCGCGTGAAGGGCGACGCGATGCAGATCCGCAAGGCCGTTTCGCTGCTCGCCAATGCCAAGCGTCCGGTGATCTATTCGGGCGGTGGCGTGATCAATTCCGGCCCTGAGGCCTCAAAACTGTTGCGCGAGCTGGTCGAGGTCACCGGTTTCCCGATCACCTCGACGCTGATGGGCCTGGGCGCCTATCCGGCGTCGGGCAAGAACTGGCTCGGCATGCTCGGCATGCACGGCACCTATGAGGCCAACATGACCATGCATGACTGCGACGTCATGCTGTGCGTCGGCGCGCGCTTCGACGACCGCATCACCGGCCGGGTCGATGCGTTCTCCCCTGGCTCGAAGAAGATCCACATCGACATCGATCCGTCCTCGATCAACAAGAACATCCGCGTCGATGTTCCGATCATCGGGGACTGCGGCAATATCCTCGGCGACATCCTCCAGGTGTTCAAGGCCGAGGCGAGGAAGCCCGACATCAAACCGTGGTGGCAGCAGATCGCGCAATGGCGTGCGCGCAATTCGCTGTACTTCAGGAAGAACAACGACGTCATCCTGCCGCAGCACGCGATCCAGCGCCTGTTCGAGCTGACGCGCGGCAAGGACGTCTACATCACTACCGAGGTCGGCCAGCACCAGATGTGGGCGGCGCAGTTCTTCGGCTTCGATGAGCCGCATCGCTGGATGACGTCCGGCGGTCTCGGCACCATGGGCTACGGTCTGCCGGCCGCGGTCGGCGTGCAGGTGGCCCACCCGGACAGCCTCGTCGTCGACATCGCGGGCGACGCCTCGGTGCAGATGACGATCCAGGAGATGTCGACGGCCGTGCAGTACGAGCTGCCGATCAAGATCTTCATCCTGAACAACCAGTACATGGGCATGGTGAGGCAGTGGCAGCAACTCCTGCACGGCAACCGGCTGTCGCATTCGTACTCCGAAGCGCTGCCGGATTTCGTCAAGCTCGCGGAAGCCTATGGCGGCGTCGGCATCCAGGCGCACAAGCCCGCCGATCTCGATGGCGCGATCAAGGAGATGATCTCGGTCAAGCGCCCGGTGCTGTTCGACTGCCGCGTCGCGGCGCTCGAAAACTGCTTCCCGATGATCCCCTCCGGCAAGGCGCACAACGAGATGCTGTTGCCGGAGCAGGCCAATGACGAGGCCACCGCAGTCGCGTTCGCCGGCGGCAAGGCACTGGTGTGATGCGATGTTCGACCTGAAGGAGCTCGAACGCGCACATGCGATCGTGGGGCAGGCGGTGCCGGCGACGCCGGCGCATGCCTGGCCGCTGCTCGCTGAGCGACTCGGTACCCGTGTCGTGGTCAAGCATGAGAATCACACACCGATCGGCGCCTTCAAGGTGCGCGGCGGGCTCGTCTATCTCGAGCGGCTGAAGCGCGAGCGGCCGAACACGCCCGGCATCATCTCGGCGACGCGCGGCAATCACGGGCAGAGCCTGGCGTTTGCCGCGAGCCGCCACGGCGTGCCCGCGGTGATCTACGTGCCGCGCGGCAACTCGGTCGAGAAGAACCGTGCGATGAAAGCCTTTGGCGCTGAGCTCGTCGAGCACGGCGAGGACTTTCAGGCCGCCCGCGAGGAGGCCGAGCGCCGTGCGCAGTTCGCTGGCTTGCACATGGTGCCGTCATTCCATCCGGATCTCGTGCTCGGCGTTGCGACCTATGCGCTGGAGTTGTTCCGGGCCGCACCTGACCTCGACATTCTCTACGTGCCGATCGGCCAGGGTTCCGGCATCTGCGGTTGCATCATGGCGCGCGACCTGCTCGGGCTAAAGACCGAGATCGTCGGCGTGCAGTCGACGGAGGCGCCGTCATACGCGCTGTCGTTTGCGGCCGGCACGGTCGTGACGACGGAGACCAGCAACACGCTCGCCGACGGTATGGCGACGCGCATCCCCGACGCGGACGCGCTCGCAGTCATCCGCAAGGGCGCCTCGCGCATCGTGCAGGTCACCGACGACGAGGTCGGCACGGCGATCCGCGCCTATTGGACCGACACGCACAATCTCGCCGAGGGCGCCGGCGCGGCAGCACTTGCGGCTGCGCTGCAGGAGAAGAGCAAACTCGCGGGCAGACGAGTGGGTCTCGTGCTGTCCGGCGGCAATATCGATTTCGATCTGTTCAAGCAGTGGGTCATGGCGGATGCGCCGCCGGGCCAGAAGGTGGTCGCATGATGCGAGCCGGCGCAACAACACTGCGGTCATCGCCCGGCTTGACCGGGCGATCCAGTACGCCGTGGCGGTCGTGGGAATCTCAGGCGCCGGTGATTACTGGATGCCCCGCCTTCGCGGGGCATGACGAGAGAGACATTCTGAGGGGACGACAATGAACCAGCCCGCATCCGCCTATTTCCTCGAGGACCGCCACGACCCCAACGAGACGCATACGCTCTCGGTGCTCGTGCAGAACGAGCCCGGCGTGCTCGCCCGCGTCATCGGCCTGTTCTCGGGTCGCGGCTACAACATCGAGAGCCTCACGGTTTCCGAGACCGAAGCCCAAAAACATCTGTCGCGCATCACCATCGTCACCACGGGCACGCCGATGGTGATCGAGCAGATCAAGCACCAGCTCGACCGCATGATCCCGGTCTATCGCGTCGTCGACATGACGCAGACCCGGCGCTCGATCGAGCGCGAACTCGCGATGGTGAAGGTGCGCGGGGAGGGCGAGCATCGCGTCGAGGCGCTGCGGCTGGCGGACGCCTTCCGCGCACGCGTGATCGACGCCACCACCGAGAGCTTTGTGTTCGAGATCACCGGCAATACGGACAAGATCAACCAGTTTATCGACCTGATGCGTCCCATCGGCCTTGTCGAGGTGTCGCGCACGGGGGTTGCCGCGATCGGTCGCGGGCCTGAAGGGATGTGAACCATGCTGGCGCGCGACTGGTACTACAACGAACGCAACCGGATGGGCATCGAGCCCGCGGTCGCCTCGATCTACGACAACCACGATGACGCCGATCTGCGCGCGCGCGCCGCGTTGAAAATGCTCGGCGTACAGCGCGGCTGGCGTGTCGCCGACATCGGCTGCGGCAACGGCGTGCTCGCGACGGAAGGCGCGCTGATGGGTGCCGAGGTCGACGCCATCGATATTTCGCCGGCGATGCTGGCGCTGGCCGAGATCTATGCCCGCGACCGCAAGGCCAAGGTCGCGACGCAGTCGGCGGGCCTGCTCAGCTTTGCCTACCGGCCCGAATCCTACGACCTGATCGTCAGCGAGTTCACGCTGCATCATCTGCCGGATTTCTGGAAGGCAGTGGCGCTGTCGCGCATCTATCGCGCGCTGAAGCCGGGCGCGAGCTTCTATTTGCGCGACATCGTCTTCGTTTCGATGCCGGATGCGGCCGAGCGGGACGTCGAGCAATGGGCCGATTTCCAGATCAAGAACCACGAGTTTTCGCGCGAGAGCGTCGTCACGCATATGCGCGACGAATATTCCACCTTCGGCTGGGTGATGGAGCGGATGCTGACTGATGTCGGCTTCACGCTGGTCTCGGCCGACTACCACGCGCCGATGCACGGCACCTATCTGCTGCGCAAACCCATCCCTTCCACGTAAGCGCCGGCGAGCAAGGCTGAACGACAAGAACACGCAACGGAACAGAGCCCCGAAGAACAACAATGAAGCCGGCCGACATCCTCATCGCCGTCATGGTGGCGATCGTCTGGGGACTTGCCTTCGTGGCGAGCCGGCTGGCGCTCGACGAATTGTCACCGGAACTGATGACAGCGCTGCGCTTTTCGATCGCCGCCGTGCCCTGCCTGTTCATCCGCAAGCCGAAGATCGCCTGGCCGCTCCTGATCGCGATCAGCTTCACGCTGTTCCTCGGCCAGTTTTTGTCTCAGGCCTATGGCATCGCCCATGGCGTGCCGGTGGGGCTCACGAGCGTCGTCGTGCAGAGCCAGGCGCTGTTCACCATCGGCTTCGCCGTGCTCGCCTTCGGCGAACGGCCGACGGCGGCGCAGACGCTGGGCATTGCCATTGCCGCGGTCGGCCTTCTCTTGATCTGCGGCACCGTCGGCTATGATTTCAGCGTCAGCGCCTTTGCGGTGCTGATGATCTCGCCGATTTCTTTCGCGATTGGCAATCTTCTGTTGCGCGGCGCCCGCGGCGTGCCGATGTTCGACCTGTTCGCCTGGTTGTGCCTGACGTCGGCGGTGCCGCTGTTCGCGCTGGCGCTGATCGTCAATGGTCCCGTGCCGACCTGGCAAGCGCTGACGCAGATGTCGCTGACGTCAGTCCTCTGCATGCTGGCGCTCGGCGGCATCTCGACCAGCATCGCCTATTGGCTGTGGGGCCGGCTGCTGCGCGACTATCCGGCTGCGCAGGTCGTGCCGTTCGCGCTGCTGGTGCCCTTCGTCGGCTCGACCGCCTCCAGCGTCGTGTTCGGTGAACGGTTCGGACCCCTGCGGCTCGCCGGCATGCTGACCGTGATCGGTGGCATCGCGGTGATGCTGCTGGCCAGGCGCTCGCAAGTCCTGCCAAAGACAGCGTGAGGTACGGATGTCGCAGTCGCTTCTCTATGCCTTCATCGTCTTTGCGGTCGTGATGTACTTCACGCCCGGGCCAAACAACATCATGCTGCTGTCGTCAGGCCTGACCTACGGCTTCCGCCGCACCATTCCGCACATCGCCGGGATCACCATCGGCTTCGCTTTCATGGTCGCGACCGTCGGTCTGGGGCTGGGGACTGTCTTTCTGGCCTATCCGATCCTCCAGACCATCCTGAAATATGCCGGCGCCGCCTACCTGATCTATCTGGCGGCCGCGATCGCCCTTTCGGGCCCGACGAGGCCGGGCGAGGACAACGGGCGCGGCCCGATGACCTTCCTGGGCGCGGCCATGTTCCAGTGGATCAACGCCAAGGGCTGGGTCATCGTCATCGGCACCATCACCGCCTATGCGGCGATTGCCCAATTCCCGATCAATATCGCCATCCAGACCGTGATCAGCCTGATTGTCGGCACGGTCTCGACCGTTGTCTGGGCCCTGTTCGGAAGCGCGCTCCGGCCGGTCCTGACCTCCGAGCGGCTGGTCCGCGCCTTCAATATCGTGATGGCGATCCTGCTGCTTGCCTCTCTCTACCCCGTTTTCATGGATGCATGATGTCGCGGATTTCCATGCAGAAACGGGTTTCCTTCGGGGCGGAAAATGCTCTAGACAGCCCCCGAAATCCGCAAATTTCACCTTCGGACCCTGACCATTGGCCGATTTTCGGCCCTCAATGAGGAAACGACTATGCGTGTTTATTACGATCGCGACGCCGACCTGAACCTGATCAAGGGCAAGAAGGTCGCCATCGTCGGCTATGGCAGCCAGGGCCACGCCCATGCGCTCAACCTGAAGGACTCCGGCGTCAAGGAGGTGGCGATTGCGCTGCGCAAGGACTCGGGCTCGGTCAAGAAGGCGGAAGCCGCCGGCTTCAAGGTGATGGAAGTCGCCGAGGCCGCCAAATGGGCCGACCTCGTCATGATGCTGACCCCGGACGAGCTCCAGGGCGACATCTACCGCGAGCACCTGCACGGCAACATGAAGAAGGGCGCCGCCCTCGTCTTCGCCCACGGCCTCAACGTCCATTTCAACCTGCTTGACCCGCGCGCCGACCTCGACGTGCTGATGATCGCCCCGAAGGGCCCCGGCCACACCGTGCGCTCGGAGTATCAGCGCGGCGGCGGCGTGCCCTGTCTGATCGCGATCGCCAAGGACGTCTCGGGCAATGCCCATGACCTCGGCCTCTCCTACGCTTCGGCGGTCGGCGGTGGCCGCGCCGGTATCATCGAGACCACCTTCAAGGAAGAGTGCGAGACCGATCTGTTCGGCGAGCAGGTGGTGCTCTGCGGCGGCCTGGTCGAGCTGATCAAGGGCGGCTACGAAACCCTGGTCGAAGCGGGCTACGCGCCCGAGATGGCCTATTTCGAATGCCTCCACGAGGTGAAGCTGATCGTCGACCTGATCTATGAAGGCGGCATCGCCAACATGAACTACTCGATCTCCAACACCGCCGAGTACGGCGAGTACGTCACCGGCCCGCGTATCATCACCGACGAGACCAAGAAGGAGATGAAGCGGGTTCTCAACGACATCCAGTCCGGCAAGTTCTCGCGCGACTGGATGCTCGAGAACAAGGTCAACCAGACCTCGTTCAAGGCGACCCGCGCCAAGCTCGCCGCGCATCCGATCGAGGAAGTCGGCGCGAAGCTCCGCGACATGATGCCCTGGATCAAGAAGGGCGCGCTGGTCGACAAGTCGAAGAACTGAGGTTTGCGTTCCCCGGACGCAGCGCAGTGCGAAGCGGTGCGCTGCTGATCCGGGGTCCATAGGTCCCGGCTCTGCGGTGCACCGCTTGCGCGCTGCACCGCGTCCGGGACACGAGAGACGAGCAAGTGACGCACTCTCGTTCGCCAAACCAAATCTTAAACCTTCGCGACTACAACCGGCGCGAGATCGCTAGCTGCGATCTCGCGCTTTCCTCTTCAGCGCCAAGCGCTGGTGCTTCATTCAAATTCTTCGATGTTGAAGCGCAGCCTGAAGACCAAGAACTGACGCTTAAAGCACATTCTTGATCTCGCGCTGTTTCTTAGGCGTTTGCGCCGCCTCTCCAGTCCCACAAAAACTCAGCGACTTCAGAGTCTAAGATTCGTCTCTTCATCCGCATCGTGATCATTCGCATGAATGCACGAAGACGACTTCGCGTGGCACATCATGTTAAGAGCTGACGTCTGATCGATATTCTTGCTGGCTATCGAAGATGCGAACCGCGGACACTAGACGGGGGCGACCGGACTCGGGCGTGAGGTCGCGGCCATCGCGATCAGCCGCAGTGCGATCACGGCGAGGAGGGGGACGAGGAAGGCCGCATAGAGTGGCATCGCCGGCACGCGCTTGGCGAACGAGACCATGAACTGGAAGCAGAGATAGTAGCCGCCGACGAGGTGCAGGGTGCGCCAGGCACGGGGGCCGAGCAGGTCGGCCGTGCGGTCGAAGGAGGTCGCCGCCATCGCGACGATGATGGCGTAGCCGATCCCGCCGAAGAGGTAGGATGCGGCCGAGCTCGCGGTCGCAAAGCCGGCCGGATCCATCTTGGCGAGGGAGACGATCGCAACCGCGTGGAGGCCGTGGGAGACGGCGAAGCCGAGGCCGAGATAACGCCGGTTGCGGCGCTGCCAGCGCGTCCAGCCGTTCGGCCAGAGCCGCACCAGGGCGGCGGCGCTGAAGGCGAGGCAGAACAGGAGGAGCGAGCTGCGCGCCGTAAAGCGTATCGCCATCCGCACGCCCTCGATCTCGAACTGCCGCATCGCGGCGATCCAGAGGCTGAGCGCGATCAGGCTCAGGCTGAGCAGGGCGACCAGGCGCCAAGCCTCGAACCAGCTTTGACGTTGCGCCATGAGATGGTCTCCTCCGTTATGTAATCATCGATTACATTTGGTGGGTCTGTTTTGGTCAACCGTGTAATCGCTGCTTACATTCACGTTCGGGTGATGCTAGGAGTTTTTGATGCCCGCCCGTGAGCTCTCAAGGCGCCGCTCGCGCGCCACCCAAGCGCGGCCCTACCATCACGGCGATCTCCGCCGCGTGCTGATCGATGCTGCGCTGCAACTGGCGGCCGAGGGCGGCGAGGTCTCCGTTCGCGAGGCGGCGCGGCGTGCGGCGGTGTCACCGGGGGCGCCGTTCCGGCATTTTCCCAACCGCGACGCGCTGATGGCGGCGGTGGCGGAGGAGGCACAGCGCCGGTTTCGTGCAGAGATCGATGCGGGACTGGCCCAGGCGCCGCCGGCCGATCCGCTCGCTCGCTTACGTGCCTTTGGCCTTGCCTATTTGCGTTGGGCGATGCGCAACCCTGCCCATTTCGAGATCATCTCGACAGGGCGCTACTTCGCCCATGGCAGTTCGCCCGAACTCACCCGCGACAATGCCGAGCTGATGGCGCTGACCGAGCGCATGCTGGGTGATGCTGCTGAGCAGGGACTGCTGCGACAGGGCGAGCTGAAGCCGATCCAGATCGCCGCCCGCGCCCTGGTCTACGGTTTCGCCCGGATGAATCTCGACGGTCATTTCCCGCGCTGGGGCGTGGAGGAGGGCGAGATCGAGAGGATGGCCGAAGCGGTGATCGACGTCTTCATCACCGGTATCGCGAAGGCCACGCGGAGCAGCTGACGCTGTCCAACCCTCATGGTGAGGAGGCGCGCAGCGCCGTCTCGAACCATAGAGGCCCGGCTGCAAATCCTGGCCTCGCCTTCGAGACGCCTGCTTCGCAGGCTCCTCAGGGTGAGGGGATAGAGTAGGGCGCGCGGCGTGCATCTGCCGCCCGCTAATATTAAGCGAAGGTCGGACGGCAGGTCGCGTTGCCTGCCGATGACTGTTCCGTTACAGTTTTATGACACGGCGCTCACCGGCAGCGTCGGACGCTCTGGCCGCCAGCAGGCTGGCCAGATGGCTTGGCATCACCGCGCCGGAGCGTGTTCAGCGTATCGTCGATGGCGTCCGCGCCCAACCCAGGTCCTTCCGCCGCCACCGCCGTCCTGGCGAGCGTTGCCGCGATCGGCATCTGGCGCCTGCTCGCCGTCGCCGCGCCGCATCTGGCCGCGCTCGCGCTGATGTACGAGACCGAGACCGATTTCAGCTCGCGCCTCGGCTTTGCGCTTGCCTGGGGCATCCTCAACTTCTTCTGGATCACGCTGCTCCGCCGCCCCGCGTTGTCTGGCGCGCTGTCGCTGACCATGGTCGTGGTGCTGGTGCTGCTGTCGCGGCTCAAGCACGACGTCGTGCAGATGACGGTCAACTTCATCGACCTGATGATGATCGACCGCGACACCGTCGCCTTCCTGTTCACGATCTTCCCGAACCTGCGCTGGTCGGTGATCGGCGCCTGCCTCGTCATCCTGCCGCTGATGTATGCGCTGTGGTGGCTCGATCCGTTCCGCATCCGCCGTCTGCCGGCGTTTGCCTGCAAGCTCGCCTGCCTCGCCGCGCTGGTCGGCTATTCGCTCTATCATCCGGACGAAGCCTGGCGCGGCTATTACGACGACGGCTATCTCTCAAAATTCTTCCGCTCCGGCGTCACTGCGGTCTCCGACTTCATGCAATACGGCTTCATGGAGTCGGCCGCGTCTACCGGCGAGCATCTCAACGTGCCGCTGGTCGATGCCTGCCACCCTGCGGGGCGGCGGCCGAACATCATCATGATCCATGATGAATCCAGTTTCGACATCCGCGCCGCGCAAGGCGTCAAGGTGCCGCCTGGCTATGGCAGCCATTTCAAATCCTGGGACGGCAAGCAGCGTACCTTCCTCGCCGAGAGCAATGGCGGACCGAGCTGGTTCACCGAATACAACGTGCTCGCCGGCCTGTCGTCGCGCTCCTTCGGCCGTTTCGCCTATTTCGTGACGCGCATCGCTTCGGGCCGGGTCGAGCGCGGTCTGCCGCTCAGCTTGCGCCGCTGCGGCTACGACACGATGTCGCTCTATCCGGCCTACGGCGCTTTCATGAGCGCGCGCAGCTTCCAGATAACGACGGGCATCGAGCGCTTCTATGATGCGAAGGACCTCGGCGCGAAGGACGTCGAGCCGGATTCCTTTTTCTACGACAAGGCGCTGCAGTTGATGGGCCAGCAACCGCCGAACAAGCCGCTGTTCAGCTTCATCTATCTCGGCGCCAATCATTTCCCCTGGGAAACGCGTTTCCGTCCCGATCTGATGCCGGGCTGGCGCGCGCCGGGCAATACACCGTCGATCGACGAATATCTGCGCCGGCAGGCGATGAGTGCCGAGCAGTACCAGGCCTTTCTGGCCGGCCTGCAGAAGAAGTTTCCGAATGAGCCGTTCCTGATCGTGCGCTATGGCGATCATCAGCCGGAATTCGCGCCGCAGATCCTCGAGCCCGGGCTCGATGAAGGCAGCCTCGGCAAGAAGCTCGACGACTATGATCCGCGTCTTTATGCCACCTACTATGCCATCGACGCCATCAACTTCGAGCCGGTGAGAAGCGATGCCGTGATGGACACGATCGACGGTGCCTATTTGCCGCTGGTGATCCAGGAAGCCGCCGGTATTCCGCTCGACCCGTCCTTCGCCGCGCAGAAGGACGTCATGCTACGCTGCAAGGGCATCTTCTATGGCTGCAAGGACGGTCAGGAAGCACGACGCCTCAACCGCCTGCTGATCAACGCCGGAATGATCCACGGGCTGTAGCCTTGCTCGCCCGAGCGACGGTTTCTCGCCGTCACCCTGAGGTGCGAGCCTTGCGGCGCGAGCGCGCCGCTGGGCGAGCCTCGAAGGGCGACGGTGCGGGTAGATGCGCATGGAGCCATTGTGCCACCGTGCCTACCTCTTCCCCACCTTCTCCCACAGCCACTTCGCCACCACGTCGGGCGACGAATTCGCATCGTTGCCGCTGGCGCGCAGATTTGCTTCGCGCATGTCGGCGATGTCGATCCGATCGAGCAGCGGTTTTAGCGCGGACTTGAGCCGCTCATCGCCGGCGCGCTTCGGGGCGAGCAGCAAAATGGCGTCGTAAGGCGGGATCGCGTTCTTGGGATCGTCGAGCGCCACGAGGTCGTATTTCGCGATCAGTCCGTCGCTGGTGTAGCCCGCGATCACGTCGACCTCACCGCTCGCGACGGCAGCATACATGAAATCGGGCTGCATCTGCCGCTGGGCGCGGAACGCGAGCCCGTAGGCATCGCGCAACGCGGCCCATTCCGGACGCGAGAAGAACTCGTAGTCGCCGGCAATCGACAGGCCTGACGCATGCGCCGCGAGATCGGCGACAGAGTGAATGCCGAGCGCCTCGGCGCGCTTGCGCGGCATCACCAGCGCATAGGCGTTCTCGAAGCCGAGCTCGCCGAGCAGTGTGATATTCTGTTTGGCGAGCGCTGCCTTCAGCTCGTCAATCAGCTCCTTGCGCGGCTTGATATCCGTGCGGTGCAACTGATTGGCCCAGAGCGTGCCGGAATAGTCGACATAGAGATCGATGTCGCCGGCCTTCAGCGCCTCGAAGGCGACGTTCGAGCCGAGGCCCGAGCGCGTCGTTGCGGGCAGGCCTGCCGCCGCCAGGCGATCCCGGATCAGGGCCGAAAGCACGTATTGCTCGGCGAATGTCTTGGCGCCGACGACGTAAGCCGGCGAGGAGCGTCCGAGCGAGGGCACCAGCGTCGCGGCGACCAGCGCTGCAATCCCGACGCCGCCGAGCGTCGTGCGCAGGCGGCTGCGATTACGCAGGCCGGTTTCGATCAGGCCGAGCAATTGGTCGACCGCAAGGGCCAGAACGGCCGAGGCAAAACAGCCGAACAAAACGAACACCCAGTTCTGTGTTTGCAGGCCGGCGAAGATGTAGTTGCCGAGGCTGGTCTGCCCGATCGGCGTCGACAATGTTGCGGTACCAATCACCCAGACAGCGGCGGTGCGGATGCCCGCCATCATCACCGGCAGTGCCAGCGGCAGCTCGACCATGACAAGCGATTGTCGCGGCGTCATGCCGACGCCTTGGGCCGCTTCAAGCAGGGCAGGATCGATGCCGTTCAAGCCGGTGATGCCATTGCGCAGCACCGGCAGCATGGAATAGAGCGCCAGCGCCAGCATCGCCGGCAGGAAGCCGAAGGCCGAGAAGGAAGCGCCGAACCAGGCGAGTGTCACGGAGGCCAAGAGCAGAAGGAGCGGATAGAACAGCGCGAGCAGCGCCAGCCCCGGCACGGTCTGGACGATGCTCGCGAGCGCGAGCAATATGTTGCGCGCTACCGGGCGGTTGCGGCACAGGATCGCGAGCGGCAGGCTCACGATGAGCCCAAGCGCGAGTGCGGCAAGGCTCACCCGCACATGGCTGCCGAGATAGTCCGGCAGATGCGACAGCGCCTCGCCCCAGCGCGGATCGGAGATCTGGCTCATGCCATACCACCCTGCGGCAGCCGCTCGTTCAATCGCGCGACCTGGCGCCGCGGCGTGCGCAACAGCTCCAGCACATAGGCGTCGTCGCTTCGGCCGAGCTCCGCAGGCGTGCCCTGCGCGAGCAGCCTCCCGGCGCGCATGACCGCGATGCGGTCGGCAAGCAGGATTGCTTCCGTCATGTCATGGGTGATCATGACCGTGGTGAGGCCGAGCTTGTGATGCAGCGCGCGATAGTCTTCTCCGAGCGCGTCGCGGGTCAGGGGATCGAGCGCGCCGAACGGCTCGTCCATCAGCACGATGCGTGGACGCGCGGCGAGTGCCCGCGCCACCCCGACGCGCTGGCGCTGCCCGCCGGACAGGTCTTGCGGCAATCGATCGCGATGCTGGGTACGGTCGAGCCGCACCAGATCGAGCAGCTCATCCACTCGCGCGGCGATCTCTCCCTGTGGAGTGCCCAGCAGCTTCGGCGTGATGCCGATGTTGTCCGCGACGCTCAAATGCGGAAACAGCCCGCCGCTCTGGAAGACATAGCCGATGCGCCGCCGCAGCGCGACCGGGTCGATGCGGCCGATATCCTCGCCCTCAACCGTGATCGTGCCATGGTCGGCCTCGATCAGCCGGTTGGTCAGCCGCAGCAGCGTGGTCTTGCCTGAGCCGGAGCTGCCGACGATGGCCAGAAACTCGCCCTCGGCGACGTCGAGCGAAACGCCGTCCACGGCCACGACCGGGCCGAAGTTTTTCGCGACATGCGCATAGCCGATCACGGGTTTGGAGGTCATCGGTACGGACCCAGCCCTACACTCCCGCAATGGGAGATTTGATGGACGCGACCCCGCATGCGTACCACGCTTGGCCGCTCAATTGAACTTGCCGGCGCAAGCGGCTAAGGCATCCGCCAAGATCCGGGAGGAAATTGACAGATGGCAACGCCCACGGCGGTGGCGCTCGAGGATACGAAAGTCGCATTTCGGCTTGGTGACGGGCGCGTCTATACGGCGGTGGAAGAGGCGCAGCTGACGGTCGGCCAGGGCGAGTTTGTCGCCATAGTCGGCCCGACTGGTTGCGGCAAATCCACACTGCTCAACGTCGCCGCGGGGCTGCTGAAGCCCGCCGCCGGCAGTGTCAAGGTGTTCGACCGGCCGCTCGCCGCCCTCAACAAGGACGCCGGCTATTTGTTCCAGGCCGATGCGCTGTTCCCGTGGAAGACGGCCATCGACAACGTCGCAATCGGTCTCGAGATCAAGGGCACGCCTCGCCCGGAGGCCCTTGCGCGCGCGCAAAAATGGCTGACCTCGGTCGGGCTCGGCGCTTTCGCGGGCCGCTACCCGCACATGCTCTCCGGCGGCCAGCGCAAGCGCGTGGCGCTGGCGCAGGTGCTCATCCGGGATCCAAAAATCCTGCTGATGGACGAGCCGTTCGGCCCGCTCGATGCCCAGACCCGGCAGGTCATGGGCAATCTCCTGCTCGAACTCTGGAGTGCCGACCGCAAGGCGGTGCTGTTCGTCACCCATGATCTGGAGGAGGCGATCGCACTCGCCGACCGCGTCGTGATCATGTCGGCGGGGCCGTTCTCGCGCATCATCGGCGACTGGCGCGTTGAGCTTGCACGCCCGCGCGACATTTTCGAGGTGCGGCTGGACAAGGAGTTTCACGCCCTCCATCGCGAGATCTGGAGCGTGCTCAAGGACGAGGTGATGAAGGGTTACGCACAATCCACCCAGGCGGAGGCGGTCTGATGTCGCGCCTCACGCTGCTCTCGCTGCAATTTCTGGTCGCCGTGGTCGCGATCGTGCTCTGGCAGGTGCTCTCTACCGTTCCGGTGTTCGGAAAGATCCTGCTGCCGCCGTTCTTCTTCTCCAACCCGGCCGACGTGTTCAGCCAGATCGTCAAATGGTTCGCGAGCGGCGTGATCTGGAAGCATCTCTGGATCACGCTATGGGAGTCGATCCTGGCCTTCGTGATCGGCTCACTCGGCGGCGTGCTGGTCGGCTTCTGGTTCGCGCGGCAGCCGCTGGTCGCAGCCGTGTTCGATCCCTACGTCAAGATGGTCAATGCCCTGCCGCGCGTGGTGCTCGCACCGATCTTCGCGCTGTGGCTCGGCCTCGGCATCTGGTCCAAGGTCGCGCTCGGGGTGACGCTGGTGTTCTTCATCGTGTTCTTCAACGTCTATCAGGGCGTCAAGGAGGTCAGCCGTACGGTGCTGGACAATGGCCGCATGCTCGGCATGAGCGAGCAGCAATTGATGCGGCACGTCTATTGGCCCTCGGCGCTGTCGTGGATGTTCTCTTCGCTGCACACCTCCGTCGGATTTGCCGTGGTCGGCGCCGTCGTCGGCGAATATCTCGGCTCTGCCGCAGGCCTCGGCTATTTGATTCAGCAGGCCGAAGGCGTGTTCGACGTCGCCGGCGTGTTTGCAGGGATGTTCGTGCTGTCGGCCTTCGTCCTCCTGATCGACATGGCCGTGACGATGGTGGAGCGTCGGCTTCTCGTGTGGCGTCCGACGGCCGCGGACGGGCGAGGCTAGGGATGGTGCGATCGTTGCCGGACCCGCGCAGGGATGCGGGCCCGGACATGCGTGTGAGCCTCGCTGGCTCAGTCCAGCAGCTTGGTGTCGTCGGGCGCCTGCGGCGGTGTCTTGATCGCGATCGCCTTGACCTGTCCGCTGATCGGCTTGGTGCCGCCATGCGGCGTCCCCTTCGGGATGATCACGAGGTCGCCGGGCTTCACCGTCACCTCCTTGTCGCCGAGCCAGATCGTCCCGGACCCGTCCAGGATGTACTGGATCTCGTTGGTGTTGGGATGCAGATGCTTGGGCACGTTGCCGACCTGGATCGAGACGGTGGCGCCGTCTGCCGCCATGAACATTTTGGAGCGGTAGCCGACCTCGTTCGCAGGCCCGAGCACATCGCCTTGCATCTCGCCGGTGTGGACGAGTTGCGCGGTGATGTTCTCGGCAGCCCACGCCGGCTGGAGCAGGTAGGTCACGCCAGACCCTGCGGCGAAGGCGGCGACGAGCGAAACGGCGATTGCGATGCGGTTCATGGATGATTCTCCCGATAAAGGGTTGTTGTTATGCCGTCATGCTATTGCGCCGAAAGTCCGATGACCAGTGTCTTGGCCAGTGCTTCTCAAGCCAGTCCCGCTGCTCTAATGTGCCGCCAGCCGAACGGAGGAAACCAATGAAGAAGACGATTGCCAGGCTCGCGGGCGCGCTGCTCGCGCTCACGCTCACCACCAGCTTTGCCACGGCGCAGAGCAAGGTCACCATCGCGGTCGGCGGCGGCTCCTGCCTGTGCTACCTGCCGACGGTGCTGGCAAAACAGCTCGGCGAGTACGAGAAGGCCGGCGTCAATGTCGACCTCGTCGACCTCAAGGGCGGCTCCGATGCGCTCAAGGCCGTGCTCGGCGGCAGTGCCGATGTCGTCTCCGGCTATTTCGACCATTGCGTCAACCTCGCCGCCAAGAAACAGGAGTTGCAGTCCTTCGTGGTCTATGATCGCTATCCCGGCCTCGTGCTGGTGGTCGCGCCTTCGCATACCAACGAGATCAAGTCGGTGAAGGATCTCGCCGGCAAGAAGGTCGGGGTCAGCGCGCCCGGCTCCTCGACCGATTTCTTCCTGAAGTATCTCCTGAAGAAGAACGGCCTCGATCCCGCCGGCACCGCCGTGATCGGCGTCGGCCTAGGTGCGACCGCGGTCGCTGCCATGGAGCAGGGCCAGATCGATGCGGCCGTGATGCTCGATCCCTCCGTCACCGTGCTCCAGGGCAGCCACAAGGACTTGCGCATCCTCAGCGACACCCGCACGCAGAAGGATACGCTCGAGACGTTTGGCGGCGAATATCCGGGCGGCGCGCTGTACTCCACGGCGGCCTGGGTCGCCGGCCACGAGAAGGAGACGCAGGCGCTGACCAACGCGATGCTGAACACGCTCGCCTGGATCCATTCGCACTCGCCGGAAGACATCATGGCGAAGATGCCGGAGGAGATGGTCGGCAAGAACAAGGAGCTTTATCTCGCCGCGCTGAAGAACACGATCCCGATGTTCTCGGAGACCGGCAAGATGGACCCGAAGGGCGCGGACGCGGTGCTTGCGGTGTTCAGCGTCGGCTCGCCCGAGGTTGCGAATGCCAAGATCGACGTCAGCAAGACCTTCACCAACAAGTTCGTCGAGCAGGCCAAGAAGACCACGGGGATGAATTCCAAATAATATTGCCAAGCAATCGACGCGAAGCGGTGATATGCAGATGTCATGACATCTCCTGCCATTCGCCGCATCACGACGCTCGATCTCACCGTGGAAACGCAGGCGTGGCCGTTCGCACTGGAACGGCGCGCCGAGATCGCTGCGCATTTTATCGAAAAGCAGCGCGAACGGCCCAAGCTATGGAACGGTCGCATTCTGATCGGGCGCGACCCCGTCTTCTCCGAAGACCGTTTCGCTGCGAGTTATTTCGAGACCGATTTCGCCAGCTTTCTCGCCTGGCGCGACTGGGGTTTTCCCGACAAGGCCGTGTTCAACGGCTTTGGCATGGGCGCTCTGCGCGCCTCCGACGGTGCGTTCGTGCTGGGCGTGATGGGCGAGCATACCGCAAATGCGGGGCGCATCTACTTTCCGTCGGGTACGCCGGACCTCGATGACGTCAAGGACGGCTCGCTCGACATCCCCGGCAGCGTGGTGCGTGAGATCGAGGAGGAGACCGGGCTCACGGCTGCCGACTATCAGGCGGAAGAGCATTGGCATTGCGTGGTGTCAGGCCCCGCGATTGCCCTGATCCGGATCCTGGACCTGGATCTGCCGGGTGAAGCCATCCGCGCCCGGATTGAGGCCAACCTCGCCGCGCAGGAGCATCCGGAGCTTGCCGGCATTCACCTGGTCCGCGGGCTCAGTGATCTGACGCCGACCATGCCGCGCTTCGTTACGGCCTTCATCGAGCAGCAGCTCGCCGCGCGCTGACGCGTTAAGCCCGCGACGCTATTCGGCTTGACATCGCATCTCCCAGCCCATGTGATGGGCAAAAAATAAAACCAAGAAGACTGCAACGCACAATCGTCCAGGGAGGTTTTGATGCGCATGCGCATGGCTGCCCGCTTGGTACGTCACTTTGTACTTGGGCTGATGGTCGCAATCGCGGCGCTGGGCTTGGCGGCATCTGCCCAGGCTCAGGAGAAGAAGATCAAGATCGGCGTGATTTTTGACCTGACCGGCCCGCTCGCCGGCGGCGGCTCCGAGCTCGAATATATCGGCGCCAAGATCATCCTCGACCAGTTCGCAAAGAGCGGCGTCGAGGGCTACAAGATCGAAGCCATCTACGCCGATGCCCAGAGTAAGCCCGACGTCGCCATCAACGAATCCGTCCGCCTGCTCGAGCAGGAGAAGGTGGACATGGTGCTCGGCTTCTTCTCCTCGGCGCAATGCGTTCCGGTCGCGGCCCGCGTCGAACAGTTGAAGAAGTTCATGTGGATGACGACCTGCATCTCGTCCGCCGTGTTCGCCGACAAGAACTACAAATATGTGTTTCGCCCGCAGGCGAGCGGCGACCAGTTCGGCATGATGACGATGGACTTCATCGCCCAGAACTCGAAAGCGAAGTTCGGCAAGGAGCCCAAGGACCTGCGCGTCGCCATCATCCACGAGGACGGCGCCTACGGCGTCGACGTCGCCAAGGGCAACGAGGCCGGCGCCAGGAAGGCCGGCTTCAACGTCGTGCTGAGGGAGGGTTACTCCGCGACTGCGCCCGACCTTTCCGCACTGGTGACGAAGCTCAAGCGCGCCAAGCCCGATGTGATTTTCCACACCGGCTACAATCCCGACATCACGCTCTTGCTTCGCCAGGCGCGCGAGCAGGGCCTGAAGTTCGGCGCGCTGATGGGGCATGGTGCGGGCTACGGCGTCTACGAGAAGCTGAAGGAGGGCATGGGCGCTGACGCCAACTACATCTTCAACACCGATCCGATTTCGATCTGGCTCGCCAATCAGAAGACCATGGATCCGAAGCTCGGGCCCGTGATCAAGATGGTCGGCGAGGAGTTCGACAAGATCAAGCCGGGCGTTGCCATCCGCTCCGCCCATGTCGGCATCGGCGCCTCCAACACCTACGTCTTCATGGCCGACGTGCTGCCGCGCGCGATCAAGAAATATGGGGGCGTCGATGCGGACGCGCTGCGCAAGGCAGCGCTCGACACCGATATTCCCGAAGGGGGCACCATGCTCGGCTTCGGCGTCAAGTTCTATGGCGAGGGCACGCCGATGGCGGGCCAGAACGAACGATCGTTCCCTGTCGTGATTCAGTACCTCGACGACAAATCCTATGTGGTGTGGCCGAAGAGTCAGGCGCAGCGCGAGGCCGTGCTGCCGCTGCCGAAGGGCTCCACCTACAGCAACCAGTAGCGCGAGACGCGGCGGAGGGATGCGGTGCTGGAAGTTCGCGGGCTGGTGAAACGTTTTGGCGGCTTCACGGCCGTCAACAACGTCTCCTTCAGGGTCGACCAGGGCGAGATCCTCGGCCTGATCGGCCCCAACGGTTCTGGCAAGAGCACCATCTTCAACATGCTCTCCGGCACGCTGACCCCGACCGCCGGTTCGATCGTGTTCGCCGGGACCGAGATTGCGGGACTCGCGCCGCATCGGATCATCAATCGCGGCATCGGCCGTACCTTCCAGATCCCGCGACCGTTCCGCCGCCTGACGATTTTCGAGAACGTCGCGCTCGCCGGCTATTACGGGCAAGGCCGACACAGCCGCGCCAAGGCCGAGGAGGCCGCCGAGCATGCGCTCGCCATGGTTGGTCTGCCGACCGATCGGCATGCTGGTGTCGATGGCCTTGGTGCCGCAGGGCTCAAGAAGCTCGAATTGGCAAAGGCTCTCGCCACCGGACCAAAGCTGCTGCTCGCCGATGAGAGCCTCGGTGGCCTTGATGATGCCGAGATGGACCAGGCCGCCGACATGCTGCGAAAGATCCGCGGCGATCTCGGCATCACCATCATCTGGGTCGAGCACATCATGGGCGTTCTCATGCGCGTGGTCGATCGCGTGATGGTGCTCGACCACGGCGAGAAGATTTCGGAGGGGCTGCCGAGCGCAGTCGCCAGCGACGTGCGGGTGATCGAGGTCTATCTCGGCACCGATGCCGAGACCACGCAAGCCGCGGCCGCCGAAGCGCGCCGCCGCGCCGGAGGGTAGGCCATGCTGGAGCTTCGATCCGTCGACGCCGGCTATGGCAGCTTTCAGGCGCTGTTTGGCGCCAATCTAGAGGTCAGGGCCGGCGAGGCGGTCGGCGTGATCGGCCCGAACGGCGCCGGCAAGACCACGCTGATGCGGGTGATCTCGGGTTTGATCCGCCCCGCGCGCGGATCGATCAAGATGGAGGGTGTCGATGTCCTGGCGACGCCGGCACACCGCATCGTCAGTCTCGGCATCGCGCATGTACCGGAGAACCGGCGGCTGTTTCCGCAACTCTCGGTCGATGACAATCTCAAGATGGGCGCCTTCATGAAGGAGGCGCGCCACAAATATGCCGAGCGGCTCGAGATCGTCTTCGAGCTGTTTCCGCGCCTGAAGGAGCGTCGTCATCAGATGGCAGGCACCATGTCTGGCGGCGAGCAGCAGATGTGCGCGATCGGGCGCGCGCTGATGTCGGATCCAAAGCTCCTGCTGCTTGACGAGCCCTCCGCGGGCCTCGCTCCGGTGGTCGTGCAGCAGGTGTTCGAGCTCGTGAAGCGCATTCGCGCGCGCGGGCTGACGGTCCTGATCGTCGAGCAGAACGTGCAGCAGGTGCTGCGCGTGGTCGACCGCGCCTACCTGATCGAGGCCGGGTCGATCCGCGCGTCCGGCAGCTCGGCTGAGATGCTGGCGAGCGATACGGTCAAGGAAGCTTATCTCGGGGTGTGAGGGGCGAGCGGGCGCATGCAGGCATTTCTTGATATCTTCGACATCTACCTGCTGGAGGCGGTGATCAACGGCATCCTGCTCGGCGGCGTGCTGGCGCTGCTCGCGCTCGGGCTGAACCTGATCTTCGGCGTTATCGACGTGACCTGGATCTGTTACGCCGAGCTCGTGATGATCGGCATGTACGCCATGTATTTCCTGGTTCAGTATTACGGCCTCAGTTATTTCATCGCTGCGCCCTTCACCATCCTGCTGGTCGCGCTGCTTGGTGCGGCGCTGCATTATCTCGTCATCGCACCGCTGCTGACCGCGCCGCCGATCAACCAGTTGCTCGCGACCGGCGGCGTGCTGTTCGTGCTCCAGAGCTTCGCCACCGTCGCGTTCGGCATCGATTTCCGCAATCTCGGCATTCGCCTTCCGGTGCTCGCGCTCGGCGACATGAATTTCAGCTATGCCCGGCTGTTGTCCTTCATCGCAGCGCTGGTGGGCATGGTCGCGGTCTATCTGTTCATGACGCGCACCTTCACCGGCACGGCGATCCGCGCCATCTCCCAGGACCGCCAGATCATGGCGCTGATGGGCGTCGATACGAAGAGGATGTATATCATCACCTCGGCGCTTGGTGGCGCGCTCGCGGGCCTTGCCGCCTGCCTCCTGGTGCTGCAATACGACGTGCATCCCTTTGTCGGCCTGTCATTCGGGCCGATCACCTTCTTGATCTGCGTGCTCGGCGGGCTCGGCAATTTCATCGGTGGCTTCATCGCCTCCTTCGTCTTTGCCGAGATCATCTCGCTCGGCGGCCTGTTCTCCGACCTCGAATGGGGCTACGTGCTGGCGTTCGCCTTCTTCATCGTCATGATGTTCATCCGGCCCGCCGGCCTGCTCGCGAGGCGCAGATGACGAGACAGGCGCAGCTTGCCGCATGGGCGCTCGGACTCGCGGCACTCGTCATGCTGCCGTTCGTCTATCGCGATCCCTATCACCTGCATATCCTGGTGCTGATCCTGATCTGGTCGTTCGCCTACACATCCTGGTCGATGATGGGGCGGTTTGGCCTGGTCTCGCTCGGCCATGGCGGCTTCATGGGGATCGGCGCCTATGTCACGGCGCTGTTGTGGAACCATCTGGGACTGTCGCCCTGGATCGGCATTCCCATCAGCATGGTCGCGGCCGGAGCGCTCGCGCTTGTCGTCGGCTATCCCTGCTTCCGTTTCCGGATCACCGGGCACTATTTCGTGCTGGTGACGCTAGCGCTCTCCGGCATCGTGCTGCAGGTCATTACCGCCACGCGCGACTGGACCGGCGGCTCGCTCGGCTATACGCCCAACCGCGCGACGGGCAACAGGCTTTGGGCGCTCCAGTTTGATGACAAGACCACCTGGTATCTGGTCGCGCTTGCGGTCTGGGTCGCAGGACTCGTGGTCTGGTACTCGATCGACCGCAGCATGAGCCGCTACGCGCTGGAGGCGATCTCTGAGGACGAGGACGCCGCGGCCGCCGCCGGCGTCGACGTCACCGCGGAGAAGCTGAAGATCACGCTGATCAGCGCGCTGATGACCGCGCTCGCGGGCGCGATCTATTGCCAGTACCAGATGTTCATCACGCCAGACACGGTGAGCGGCATCGCGGTGTCACTCCAGATGGTGTTCGCAGCCATCGTCGGCGGCCTGTTCGTCTCACTGGGGCCGACGGTCGGTGCCATCATCACCATCCTGCTCGCCGAATCCTTGCGCATCGGATTTGGAACCAGGGCCGTCGGCTGGGACAACCTCGTCTACGGCGTGCTGCTCGTCCTCTTCATCATATTCCTCCCGAAGGGCATTCTTGGTAGCCTCGTCGAACGATTGAAGCCGCAACGCAAACCATCTCCGAGCTCATGAACAAGAAACCCTCCAAAACGCTCGCCGCAGGGCTCGCCGAATTCATCACGCCCTTCCGTTACGATGGTTCGGGCAAGTTTCACCTGAAGGACCACAAAACGGACGAGAAAGGTGGTCTCGACAAGGACGAGGCACAGAAGATTCTCGAAGCCAACAAGCAGCATCTGGCCGATTTCCAGGAGAAGCTCTACGCGCAGGACCGCTGGTCCGTCCTGATCATCATTCAGGGCATGGATGCAGCCGGCAAGGACAGTGCGATCAAGGCGCTGTTCGAAGGCATTAATCCGCAGGGCTGCGAGGTTCGTGCGTTCAAGGCGCCGACCAGCCACGAGCTCGACCATGATTTTCTCTGGCGCCACGTCGTTGCCCTGCCGGCGCGCGGTCTTATCGGGATATTCAACCGCTCCCACTACGAGGAATGCCTGGTGACGCGCGTGCATCCGGAGGTCCTCGCCAAGGAGAAGCTGCCGCCCGGGCTCGTCACGAGGAACATCTGGCGCGAGCGGTTCGAGGACATTTCCGCCTTCGAGCGCTACCTCGCGCGCAACGGCACCGTGGTGCTGAAATTCTTCCTCAACCTGTCCAGGGAGGAGCAGCGCCAGCGCTTCCTCGACCGGCTGGAGGATCGCTCCAAGCAATGGAAGTTCTCGATGGATGACATCAAGGAGCGTGCGCTGTGGCCGCGCTACCAGGCAGTCTATCAGGACATCGTCCGGCACACCGCGACGACCCATGCACCCTGGTATGTCGTGCCCGCCGACCACAAATGGTTCGCGCGTGTCGTCATCGGGTCCGTCATCGTCGCCGCGCTCGAGCGGCTCAATCTGCAATTTCCTCGCGCCGACCGGGCATCGCTGCACGAGTTCAAGGCGGTGCAGCAAGCCCTGGAAGGTGAAGCGAAGGGAGGGAGGAAGCGGGCAAGGTGAGGGGCAACGGCAGCAAGAACGTGAAGAACGTGAACTTCGCGCTGCAGGGTGGCGGAGCGCACGGCGCGTTTGTGTGGGGCGTGCTCGATCTCGTGCTGGAGGATGGAAGGCTCGCCATCGAAGCAATCAGCGCGACCAGCGCTGGCGCCATGAACGCCGTGGCGATGGCCTCGGGCATGGCGATCGGCGGCGCCGATGCTGCACGGGAAAACCTGCACCAATTCTGGTACGAGGTTTCTCGTATGGACATGGTGTACGACCTGTTCTCGCCGCTCAACCAGTGGATTCAGGCGCTCAAGCTGCCGCCGGAGTATCATCCGGTGCACTCCTTCATCCACACCCTGACTCACACGGTGCCGCCGAACGTTCTCAATCCCTTCAATTTCAATCCGCTGCGCGCGCTGCTGCAACGCGTCGTCGACTTCGACAGGCTGAATTCAGCGGCGGAGGCGCCGCAGCTCTTCCTCAACGCCACCAATATCCGGACCGGCAAGATCAAGGTGTTCCAGACGCCACTCTTGAGCGCGGACGCCGTGCTCGCCTCGGCCTGCCTGCCACCCTATTTTCAGGCCGTCGAGATCGACGGCGAGCATTATTGGGACGGCGGCTATCTCGGCAACCCCGCGATCTTCCCCCTGATTTATCGCAAGGGCAGCCACGACGTCATCATCGTGCAAGTGACCGCCATCCGACGCGACGAATTGCCGGCGAGCGCGGCGGACGTGCTCCACCGCATCAACGAGATCAGCTTCAACTCGTCATTGATGCGCGAGATGCGCGCGATCGCCTTTGCGACGAAGCTGATCGACAATGGCGAACTCGACAAGGACACGCACAGCCGCATGTACATGCACTGGATCGGCAACGATCAGTTGATGTCGCAGCTCGGAACTGCGACGCAATTCCACCCGGAATGGAGCCTGCTCTGCAGGTTGCGCGACGAGGGTCGGGAAGCAGCGCGAAACTGGCTCGACAGGCACTTTGGCCAGATCGGCAATGCCTCGACGGTCGATCTGACCGAAATGTTTCTCTGATTTGTGTTCTCGTGGTTATCTGGAGGCTGCCTCCTCGCATTCTGCTGTCATGCCCGGGCTTGACCGGAGCATCCAGTACGCCGCTGCTTCTCCGTACCCATCACCGTCTCTGGAATACTTGTATGGGCTTGGTCAAGGATGAGTGGTTGTTAGATCATTTCAGATCATCTCCTTGTTCGAA
>NZ_JBANBA010000127.1:0-26574 GCF_059803475.1 Bradyrhizobium sp. UFLA05-89
CCAGCCAGCATGGTGAATCAGAAGCAAGCTGATTTGGGAATCCCAAATCGATTCAACCTAACCCCATCCCGCTTTAGCCGACCTCGACAACACTGAGACGATCGGCCGGCTGCATCTCGCCGAGGCGCTCTCCTACCGCGCACTCGCGGAGGATGTACGCCAGTTGGCGTAACGCGCATCCGTATCAACCCGGCGGTAACGAGTTTCCTTTACGCTCTGCAAACCATAAGGCCCACGCGTTCATCTCGGCCGTTTTCCCGGCCTTGCGCGAGTCCTTGGTGAGTAGAGTGTCATGTTGCGTTTCAAGATCCTGGCTTCGGTTGTTCCCTTGATGGCAGCGGCGATGCTGGCGCGCGGCGGCCCCGGATCAGCATCGCATCCCTGCATCGCCGTCGGCGAGACCCCGGTCGAGCTCGCATCGGTGCCCTGGACCGCCGGCCTGCACGTTGCTTTCTCCGACGACCCTACCCGCGCCACCGTCCGCGTACAGATCACCGAGACGCCGGAGGCTGCGGACTTCGTCCTGGTCGACGACACCCCAACTTCGGAGACGGACGCCTGCCAATCGAGCGCGGCAACGCGCCTCGTCGCGATCTCCGCGCATCCGAGCAGCGATGCCCCGGTGATCTATCTCTCCAGCGAGGGCCCGGCCGACTATCGCATCTATGTGCGGTCGAGAACGTTCTCGACCCGCGATGCCGCCGCGCTGATCGTTGGCGCGGCCGGCGGGCATCGACACCTGCAGGCGGCCTCGCTCTGAGACGTTAACGTCTCATCAACCCTGTTTCGAGCCGGCCGCAAAACCTCAAACTGTTCGCAAGGTCGGACGACACATCGTCACCGAGGGCGGGCAAAGGAATTTCTTTCAGGAAGGGTCAGGATCGTTGGCGATGGGTCGGTCGTTCCGGATCAAAGTGCGCATGCGTCGCTTCAGGCGCCGCCATCCCAGGATCGCCTTCGCGATCCGCTCCTTCATGATCTTCTCGGCGACGTTCGGCGGCGCCTACGGCTTCATCGCCGGCAGCCGGGCCGAGAAGTCCGGCTACGATCCCAACGCCTTTGCGATCGGCGCGAGCTTCCTGTTCGCCCTCGCCTGCCTTGGGCTTGCCACGCTCAGCATGCGGCTGCGCTTCGTCAACAAGCGGCTGCGCACGCTCGCGACGCATAACGAGGCGCTGGTCGATCGCAATTGGGAGCTGAAGGAAGCTGAAGAGCGCGCGCGCAGCCTCTTTGAATCGCAAGGCGATCTAATCGTCCTGCGTGACCACCACGGACGAATCACCTTTGCCAACGACGCCTATTGCGAGCTTGCCGGCCAGGCGCGCGGCGCGTTGATCGGCACGCGCTTTAATTTCGACGTGCTGGAGCAGGGCGACAGCGCACTCGAAAGCAATGGCACGCGCATCCACGACCAGAGGATCGCAACACCGATCGGCGCACGCTGGGTCGCCTGGCGCGAGGGCTTCGTGCGGCTGGATGCCGGCCAGCCGGCCGAGCTCCAGAGCGTCGGCCGCGACGTCACCGATCGCACCGAGAGCGAACGCGCGCTCTCCGAGGCCCGCGACCAGGCCGATGCGGCCAACCGTGCCAAGTCGCGCTTCCTGGCGATGGCCAGCCACGAGATCCGCACGCCGCTCAACGGCATCATCGGCATGAGCAGCCTGTTGCTCGACACCACGCTGACGCCGGAGCAGACGACCTATGCAAGGGCGGTAAAAACCTCGGGCGAGGCGCTGACCGCGCTGATCGAGGAGCTGCTCGATTATTCCAAGATCGAGGCCGGCAAGCTCGACCTCGAGCAGCGTCCATTCGCCTTGTCGACCCTGATCGAGGAGATCACCGAGCTGCTCGCGCCGCGTGCGCAGTCAAAAAACCTCGAGATCGCGGCGTATGTCGACGAGCGCCTGCCGCTCGACGTCGTCGGCGATGCCCCGCGGCTGCGCCAGGTGCTGCTCAATCTCGCAGGCAATGCCATCAAGTTCACCGCGCATGGCGGCGTGGCGCTGATCGTCGAGCCCGGCCTGTGGCCGAACGAGATCAGCTTTCTCGTACGCGACACCGGCATCGGGATCGCGCCCGAGGCGCAGTCGCGCATCTTCCGCGAATTCGAGCAGGCCGACGAGCGCGTCGCGCGCACCTATGGCGGCACCGGCCTTGGCCTTGCGATCAGCGAGCGCATCGTCAAGCGCATGGGCGGCCGGATCACGCTGGAGAGCGAGCCGGGCAGGGGCTCGACCTTTGAGGTCTCGACTCCGCTCGCACCAGCCCAGGCCAGCACGGGACAAACCACGTTTCCTAGTCCCGACCTCACCGGCAAATCGATCCTGCTGATCGCCGCCCTAGGCATCGAGGCGTCGCTGATCGCGCGGCGGCTGGAGCGCTGGGGCGGCCAGACCTGCACGGTCTCGGACGTCGACGCCGCACTGGCGCTGCTGCCGGAGCGCTCCTGGCATGCCGTGCTGATCGATCGCGCGTTCGGTCCGGAGGTGGCGGCGCGGCTTGGCGACGCGGCCCGCGGTCACGCCGCGCAACGGCTGGTGCTGCTCACGCCCGCCACGCGGCACGAACAGCTCTCGCCGGCATTCACCGGCTACCTGGTGAAGCCGCTGCGTGCCGCCTCGCTCGCCGGGCGCCTGTCGCTGACGCCGGAAGTCGCCTCGCCCGAGCTCGCGCCGGAGCCACCGGCCGAGGCATCCATGACGCCGCCCGCAGTGACAAAGGGTCTGTCGATCCTGGTCGCGGAGGACAACGAGATCAACGCGCTGCTGATGCGATCCCTGCTGACGCGGCTTGGGCACCGCGTCGTGATCGCAACCCATGGCGAAGCGGCGCTGGAATCCTGGTTAGCTGCGAAATCCGCAGGCACACCGTATGATCTCGTGCTGATGGATATCCAGATGCCGCAGCTCGACGGCATCGAAGCGGCCATGCGCATCCGCACGCATGAAGCAGGTGAGGACGGCCGCCGCACGCCGATCCTGGCGCTGACCGCGAACACGCTGGTGGAAGATCGCTACGCCTGTTTCGAAGCGGGCATGGACGGATTTTTGATCAAGCCCCTCGACCGCGAGAAGCTGGAGGAGGCGCTCGCCGGCCTCGCAGCGTCACGGCATGTGGCGGTGTAGCCACGACCGACGCCGCGGTAGGGTGGGCAAAGCGAAGCGTGCCCACCATCTCCCACGAATGCAACAGAAGTGGTGGGCACGGCACGCGAAGGGCGCGCCTTTGCCTAGGCACTTTCATCGGCGCGCGCAGCGGCCCGGCAAAACCTCACTCGCCGATCTGGTCGACCTGCTTGAAATGGTCGCCCTCGACCACGTTGACGAAGATGACGGCCGATTTGTTGTCGCCCTTCTCGGTCCATTGCACCGGCCTCGCATAGGCGATGCCCTGGAAGGTCAATTTTCGCAACGCCGCTACGACGTCGGCACGCGTTGGCGCGCCTTCCTTCGCCTTGGCCGCTTCGGCGATCGCGGTCATCAACACTCGCGCTGAATCATAGGAGCTCGCGGCATAGTTGTTGATAGGGCCGTACTTCGCCGTGTACTTGGCGCCGAACTCGGACGAGCCGGGCACCGTGCCGATGGCGGGTGCAGCGGAGAGAATGCGAACGCCTTCGGCCGTCGTCGCCGCGCCGTCGGCGGCCTGGATGAAGGCCTTGGTGTCCCAGCATCCGTCGCCGCAGCTGAATAGCTGGGTCAGGCCCTGCGCACGCATCTCCTTGAGGATCAGCGCGCCTTCGCGAATGCCGGCAAAGAACAGCACGTCGAAATCCCGAGGCCACGATTTGACGAAATCGGCAAAATCCTTCTCGCCGACCTTGACCGATTTGCGCGCAACCACGGTGCCGCCGGCGCCGAAGCCCGCAACGAACTGGTCGGCGAGGCCGACGCCATAGGACGTCCCGTCGTCGACCACGAGCGCGCGCTTCTTGCCCAGCTTCTCCATCAGGTAGCGTGCCAACCCCGGCCCTTTCCGGTCGTCGCGATTGGTCAGGCGGAAGATGGTGGCAAAGCCGCTCTCCGTCACTTTCGGATTCGACGCCATCGGCGTGATCACCGCAAGCGAGCAGTCCGCATAGATCTGGCCGGTGGCGATGGCGACGCCACTGTTGACGTGGCCGACCACGCCCAAAATGGCCGGATCATCGCAAAACGCCTTGGCGACCGTCTTTCCGATCTCGGGATCGGCCTTGTCGTCAATCGCCGTCGCAACGACCTTGGCGCCGGCGACGCCGCCCGCCGCGTTGCGCTCGTCGACCGCGAGTTCCGCCGCCTGTTTCATCTCGACACCGAAACCGGCCGAGGTCGTGGTCAAGGGACCGCCGATGCCGATCTTGACGTCCTTGCCGGCCAGTTGCGCGGCAGACGGGTCCATAGCCGCAAGAGCGAGAACGGACACGAGCAGGGGGAGAGCGCCGCGACGACAGGTCATGGTAACCTCCAAAGATCGTTTTAGAGGTATCAGGCTGTCACGCACCCCGTCGCCAGTCAATAATCGATAGATGGTTACAGTTTTTGCCTTGCGCGGGGCTTCGAAAATGCCTGAGATAACGCGGCTTCGTCTGGGGCAGGGCGGTACGGCACGCCGCGGCGAGCTCTTTTTGTGCAATTTGATGGTTACACATGAGCACCATCCCGCGAACCAAAATCGTGCTCCCACCCTCCCGCGCCGGCAGTCTCGATCTCGTCGGCGGCGAACTGGCATGGGATTTCACCAACACGTCGTCGGCACGCGGCTCTGCCGCGCACCAGGAGCACCTGAGGGATTTCGACACGCTGATGCAGTGGGTCGAGCACGCCCGCGTCATGCCGCCCTCCGATTGCGCCTACATCCGTGCCCAGCTGTCGGGCCATCCGCGTCGGGCGCGCCACGCCTTCGGGCGCGCCCTCGAGCTGCGCGAGCTGATCTGGACGATCGGCACCGCGCTCGCCGAGCAGCGGCCGGTCCCGGCCAGGTCTCTTGATCTCTTGTCAGCCGCCCACGCGGAATACCTGCGCCACGCCGAGATGAGGATGCGCCTGGGCAGTTACATCTGGGTGTTTGATCCGCGCCGCGACATCGAGGCTGCGATCCTCGGCCCCATCACGCTGTCCGCCTTGACGCTCTTGATGGAGAAGGACCTCTTGCGCACCAGGCGCTGCGCCGGCCAGGAATGCGGCTGGCTGTTCTTCGACACCACCAAGAACAATCGCCGCCGCTGGTGCGAAATGCGCGTCTGCGGCAACCGCGCCAAGGTGCGTGCCGCGCGTGACAGACAGAGACAGGCGCGAAAAGGCTGAACGGCATCTGGAGGTGTAGCCACAATCGACGCAGCCGTAGGGTGGGCAAAGGCGCTCTTGCGCCGTGCCCACCATCTCTCCACGCATACAACAGAAGTGGTGGGCACGACGCGCGAAGCGGGCGCCTTCGCCCACCCTACAACAACGCGGCTACAGCCGTCGCAGCGCCACGGTCTCCACCACGTGGTCGGCGCCCTTCTTCAGGATCAGCGTCGCGCGGGGGCGGGTGGGCAGAATGTTGTCCTCGAGATTGGCGAGGTTGGTACGCTCCCAGATCGCGAGCGCGGTGGCGGTCGCTTCCTCGTCCGACAGCGGCGCATAGCGGTGGAAGTAGGACCTGGGATCGGTGAACGCGGTGTCCCTGAGCGCCAGGAAGCGCTTCACATACCATTGCCGCAGCGCTGCTTCGTCAGCGTCGATATAAACCGAGAAGTCGAAGAAGTCGGACACGACCGGCACCGCCTTGCCGTCACGCGGCAGCTTGCCGGTCTGCAGCACGTTGACGCCCTCGACGATCAAAATATCCGGCTGGTCGATCTCGACCCACTGGTTCGGCACGATGTCGTAGGTCAGATGCGAATAGACCGGCGCGCGCACGGGGTGGCGGCCGGCCTTGATGTCGGAGAGGAAGCTGAGCAGCAACGGCAGGTCATAGCTCTCCGGAAAACCTTTTTTCTGCACCAGGCCCTGCCGTTCCAGCACCGCAAGGGGATAGAGAAAACCGTCCGTCGTGATCAGGTCGACCTTCGGCCGCGGCGACCAGCGCGCGAGCAAGGCCTGAAGCACGCGAGCGGTGGTGGACTTTCCGACCGCGACGGAACCCGCGACGCCGATGATGTAAGGCATCTTGCGATCGCGGATGTTGAGGAACTGGCGCTGCGAATAATACAGGCGCTGCATGGCGTCGACATAGATCGACAGCAGCCGCGACAGCGGCAGATAGATGTCCTCGACCTCCTGAAGGTCGAGGCGGTCGTGCAGCGAGCGCAGGCGGTCGAACTCGCCCGGCTCCAGCGTCATCGGCGTATCGTCGCGCAATCGCGCCCATTGTTCGCGCGTATAGACGCGGTAGGGATTATAGATCTGCTCGGGTGCGCGGATATCCATGACGCCGCTTCTCCACTAGAGCACGATCCGGAAAAGTGTGAAGCGGTTTTCCGTAAAGATCATGCTCGAATAAAAACCCTACTCGCTCTTGCGCGCTGCCTTCTCTTCCAACCCCGACATCGAAGTGCGCTTGTCCAGCGCCGCCTCGACCTCTTCCAGCTTTACGCCACGCGCCTTGAGCAGCACAAGGAAGTGGTAGAGCAGGTCGGCGCTTTCAGCGATCAGATGCGCGCGATTGTTTTCGACTGCTGCGATTACGGTTTCGACTGCTTCCTCGCCGAACTTTTTCGCGCAATGTTCCGCGCCCTTGTCCAGGAGCTTGCGGGTATAGGACGCCTCGCCACCAGCCGCAGCGCGGGCTTCGATGGTTGCGGCCAGATCGTGGATCGTGAAACGCGACATACGAAATACTCAGAAACACATGGCCAGCCTCATCGGCCGGTCCAGACTTGCCTGTGTAGCATTTTTGCGAAGCGGAGTCGTCAGGCATCCAGCCGCATTGGCAGACCGCGACGGGCCATGTGGTCCTTGGCCTCGCGGATGGTAAATTCCCCAAAGTGGAAGATCGATGCCGCCAGCACCGCGGTCGCATGGCCGTCGCGGATGCCGTCGACGAGATGATCGAGATTGCCGACGCCGCCCGAGGCGATCACGGGAACGGGAACGCTGTCGGCGATCGCCCGGGTCAGCGGGATGTCAAAGCCCTGCCTGGTGCCGTCGCGGTCCATCGAGGTGAGCAAGATTTCACCAGCACCCAGCGACACCACCTCCTGGGCATATTCGATGGCATCGATGCCGGTCGAGTTGCGCCCGCCATGCGTAAAGATCTCCCAGCGATCGGAGCCGCCGGGGCGCTTGACGCGCTTGGCGTCGATCGCAACCACCACGCACTGCTCGCCGAACTTTTCGGCGGCCTCCTTGACGAACTCGCGCCGCGACACCGCGGCGCTGTTGATCGAGACCTTGTCGGCGCCCGAGCGCAGCAGCGTCTTGATATCATCGACCTTGCGCACGCCGCCGCCGACGGTGACCGGCATGAAGCAGGCTTCCGCGGTACGCCGGACCACGTCCAGCATGATGCCGCGGTTCTCGTGGGTCGCGGTGATGTCGAGAAAGCAGAGCTCGTCGGCGCCGGCCGCGTCATAGGCGATCGCCGCCTCGACGGGATCGCCGGCATCGCGCAGGTCGACGAAGTTGACGCCCTTGACGACCCGTCCGTCCTTGACGTCGAGGCAGGGGATCACGCGCACCTTGAACATCTGTCGTCTCCTACAGCATGATCCGGAAAAGTGCGAAGCGGTTTTCCGAAAAGATCATGCTCAAGCAAAAACCTAAAGCGCGACGAAGCTTCATCCCGATTTCGTCGCGCTTTAGGCGCGCGCGTTGCGGATCAGGGTGAGGGCAGAAGCGGGATCGAGCCTGCCGTCATAGAGCGCACGGCCGGCGATCGCACCCGCAAGCTTTTTCGCCCGCGGCGTCAGCATGGCCTTGACGTCCTCGATCGAGGCGAGGCCGCCGGAGGCGATCACGGGGATGGAGATGGCGTCGGCAAGCGCAATCGTGGCATCGAGATTCAAGCCCTTCAGCAATCCATCGCGCGCGATGTCGGTGAAGATGATGGCGGCGACGCCGGCATCCTCGAAACGCTGCGCGATCTCCAGCACAGTCACCTCTGAGGTCTCGGCCCAGCCTTCGACGGCAACCTTGCCATCTCGGGCATCGAGTCCCACGGCGACGCGGCCGGGGAATTTCTTCGCCGCGCTCTTCACCAGCTCCGGGTCGCGCACGGCGGCCGTGCCGATGATGACGCGCGTGATGCCCTTGGCGAGCCAGGCCTCGACGGTCGCGAGATCACGAATGCCGCCGCCGAGCTGCACCGGGATCTGAAGCGTCTTCAGCATGGCCTCCACGGCCTGCGCGTTCACCGGCTTGCCGGCGAAGGCGCCGTCGAGATCGACGACGTGGAGATATTCAAATCCCTGCGCGACGAAGCTCTGAGCCTGAGCAGCAGGATCGAGGTTGAACACCGTGGCGCGCGCCATGTCGCCTTGCTCCAGGCGCACACACTGGCCGTTCTTGAGGTCGATAGCGGGGAAGAGGATCACGGCTTCCATCTCAGAAAGTTCGAGATCAGGGCGAGGCCGAAGCGCTGGCTCTTCTCGGGGTGAAACTGGGTGCCGATCGCGGTGTCCCTGGCCACGATCGCCGTGACCGGACCGCCATAGTCGGCGCGCGCGAGCACGTCCGCCTCGTTGGCGGCATTGAGGTGGTAGGAGTGCACGAAATAGGCGTGCTGGCCCTTCGGGCCGAGCGGCAGCTTTTCCAGCACCGGGTGCTCGCGCAACACCTCGAGCGTGTTCCAGCCCATATGCGGAATCTTCAGGTTCTCGTCGCGCGGCGTGATCTTCTCGACGTCGCCCGCGATCCAGTTCAAGCCGTCCGTCGTGACATGCTCCTTGCCTCGGCTCGCCATCAGCTGCATGCCGACGCAGATGCCAAGGAAAGGCCGCGCCTTCACGCGCACCGCTTCAGTGATCGCCTCGACCATGCCGTTGACGGCATCAAGCCCACGACGGCAATCGGCGAAGGCGCCGACGCCGGGCAGCACCAGGCGATCGGCGCCGTAGGCCTGATCCGGATCGCTCGTCACGAAGACCTTCTGGCCGTCCGCCATGCTGCGCGCGGCGCGCTCGAAGGCTTTTGCGGCAGAATGCAGATTGCCGGAACCGTAATCGATGATGGCGACGCTCATCGTGACCCTCCCGGTTCTGGAAACAATCCGATAATGCCACCGGATGGAAGCGGCGGCGGGTTTGAGAATGGCTGCCCCGGGACGCTCCGGGTCGGCGGTGGACCGCCGCGATCGACGGCCCACTGATCATTGACGATGCCGCGCTGTGTCTTGCTCCAGCGCTCGAAGAAGCGGCGCTCGGCAGTGTCGTGATCGTCGGCGATGACGACATCGAGCTGACGCCAATTGCCGCGCGACAACGTCCAGCGGCGCAGGCTCGACGCCTCGAGGCCCATCAAGAGGGCCAGGACGATATCTGCAAGGAAGATCGAGGAGCGGCCGGCGCCAACGCTCGAAAGCCCAGCCTGGAACGCTGCAAAGAAGATCACCCAGCCGAGCAGCGCCAGCCACAGCCGGTGCCACAATAGCCAGAACGGGCCGAAGACCATCGCCCAGAAATGAAAGCCGTCGCGCACGAAGACGAAGTTGTCCGTCGCGCGCAGGTCCGCGCCGCTGGGGCCGGGAGCATGAACTGTGTAGGCAGGCATGTTGGATGCCCCGTTCTTAAGAAGATATTTGATACCGCCGGCGGCGCTCATCGCCGCGAGACGGAGCTGTCAGCCGCCGAGCGAGCCCTTGGTGGAGGGCACTTCGCCCGCCGCCCGCGGATCGATCGCCACGGCGGTGCGGAGCGCCCGCGCCAGACCCTTGAAGCAGGATTCGGCGATATGGTGGCTGTTCTCGCCATATAGGGTCTCTACGTGGAGAGTCACGCCGGCGTTCATGGCGAAGGCCTGAAACCATTCGCGCACGAGCTCGGTGTCGAACTCGCCGATCTTGTCGCGGGGGAAGTCGGCCTTGAACACCAGGACCGGGCGGCCCGAGATGTCGATGACGACGCGCGACAGCGTCTCGTCCATGGGCATGTGGACGCTGGCATAGCGGGTGATGCCCGCCATGTTGCCGAGCGCCTGCTTGACGGCCTGGCCGAGCGCGATGCCGGTGTCTTCGGTCGTATGGTGATAATCAATGTGCAGGTCGCCCACTGCCTTGACCGTGAGGTCGATGCGGGAATGGCGGGCGAGGAGATCGAGCATATGGTCGAAAAAACCGATCCCGGTCGCGATATCAGACACGCCGGATCCGTCGAGGTTCACGGATACCTCGATGTCGGTCTCCTTGGTCTTGCGCTTGATCGTCGCAGTGCGCATTGAAGCGAGCTTTCACTCTTAGGTGTGAGCATGATCTCCTCGGAAAACCGGTGCCCACTTTTCCGGATCATGCTCGTTCGGGCCGAAAACGGCGGTCTTTTAACAGCCAAATGACGCCTTCGCTACTGCGGGATGGCCGGGGCAGGGCTCTACTTCCGCCTATGGTGAGCGGAATTGGCCCGGAGCGGCCTTTGTGCGCCCGTTGTGCGCTGGTTGTGCCTTTGGGCCGGACCGCCTAAATCAGGCCCGACAACGAGGTACTTCATGCAGGATCCGCAAAACAGCTCGGTCTGGCACGGCACGACGATCGTAACGGTTCGCAAGGGCGGCCGGGTGGTGGTCGGCGGCGACGGCCAGGTCTCGATCGGCCAGACCGTGATCAAGTCCAACGCCAAAAAGGTCCGCAAGCTCGGCAAGGGCGACGTGATCGGCGGCTTTGCCGGGGCCACGGCCGACGCCTTCACACTCTTTGAGCGGTTGGAATCCAAACTCGAGCAATATCCGGGGCAGCTGACCCGGGCCGCGGTCGAGCTTGCCAAGGACTGGCGCACCGACCGGTATCTGCGGCGGCTCGAGGCCATGATGATCGTGGCCGACAAGGACGTCTCCCTGGTCCTGACCGGGACCGGTGACGTGCTGGAGCCCGAGGCCGGCGTGATGGCGATCGGCTCGGGCGGCAACTATGCGCTGGCGGCAGCGCGCGCCCTGCTCGACACCGACAAGGACGCCGAGACCATCGTCCGCCGCTCGCTCGACATCGCCGCCGATATCTGCGTCTACACCAACCGCAGCGTGACGATCGAAAGCCTGTCGAGCGGCTAGAGGATCCATCTGTGGACGAACAGCGCAGCTCCGGGCTCGGTCTAACCTCTCCCCCTTGCGGGAGAGGTCGCGCCGAAGGCGCGGGTGAGGGCTCTCGCCTCTTGGGGGCTCTTGCTAGCGGAGACACCCTCTCCCCAACCCTCTCCCGCAAGCGGGAGAGGGGGCGCACCACCGATGGGGCTGCTAGATGTCCCTTACCTATACCTTCCGCCCGATGATCGCGGCCGACCTGCCGCTGATCCGGCGGTGGCTGAAAGCGGCCCATGTGCGGGAATGGTGGGGCGATCCGGATGAGCAATTTGCCCTCGTGAGCGGTGACCTCATTGAGCCCGCGATGGACCAGTTCATCGTGTTGGCCGAGGGCAAGCCGTTCGGCTATCTTCAGTGCTACAGCCTGACTGCGTGGAATACGGGCTTTGGGCCGCAGCCGGAGGGGACACGTGGCATCGACCTTTTCATCGGTGAAGCCGACATGATCACACGCGGGCATGGCTCGTCGTTTATCCGGCAGTTCGTCGATGAGAAGCTGCGGCAAGGGCTCCCGCGCATGGTGACCGATCCTGATCCGCTGAACGTTCGCGCCGTGCGCGCCTACGAAAAGGCGGGTTTTGGGCCAGTCGGCATGGTGCAGACACCCGACGGGCCGTCGTTGCTGATGATGCGCAATCCATGACCTCAGCGCCAACCCACGCCATCAAGACGGCGGTTTCACCGATCTACTGGATCGGCATTGCGCTGTTGCTGCTGGCGCTGCAGGCCTCGATTCTGCTTGCCATGGGCCGGGTGCCGATCTGCACCTGCGGCTATGTCAAGCTCTGGCACGGCGTGGTGAACAGCTCGGAGAATTCCCAGCACATCGCCGATTGGTACAGCTTCTCCCACATCCTCCATGGCTTCCTGTTCTACGGATTGACCTGGCTGCTGTTCGCGCGCCTGCCGTTGCTGCAACTATCCTGGCCGGCACGGCTGATGATCGCGATGCTGATCGAAGGCAGCTGGGAGATCGTCGAGAATTCGCCCTTCATCATCGAGCGCTATCGCGCCGGCACGATCTCGCTGGATTATTACGGCGACAGCATCGTCAACTCAGTTTCTGACACGCTGTTCATGGTGCTCGGCTTCCTCACGGCCCGCGTTCTGCCGGTCACGATCATCGTCCTGATCGGGCTCGCTTTCGAGCTCATGATGGCGCTCCACATTCGCGACAATCTGACGCTCAATATTCTGATGCTGATCCATCCGATCGAGGCCGTGAAACAATGGCAATCCGGTCCGCCGATCATCTGACCCTACCAAAATGCGACTTGTCCCGGCCGGTTTCTGACCCTAGCTAAGGTCCCATGACAGACTTCTCTCCCCGCGAAATCGTTTCCGAACTCGACCGTTTCATCGTTGGCCAGTCCGAGGCCAAGCGCGCCGTCTCGATCGCGCTGCGGAACCGCTGGCGGCGCCAGCAGCTCACCGGCTCGCTTCGCGAGGAGGTACTGCCGAAGAACATCCTGATGATCGGCCCGACCGGCGTCGGCAAGACCGAGATCGCGCGGCGGCTGGCCAAGCTCGCCAACGCGCCGTTCCTTAAAGTTGAAGCCACCAAATTCACCGAGGTCGGCTATGTCGGCCGCGACGTCGAGCAGATCGTGCGCGATCTCGTCGAGGTCGCCATCGCCCAGGTGCGCGAGAAGAAGCGCAAGGACGTGCAGGCCCGCGCCCAGCTTGCCGCCGAGGAGCGCGTGCTGGACGCCCTCGTCGGCGCCAATGCCAGCTCCGCGACGCGGGAATCCTTCCGCAAGAAGCTGCGCGCCGGCGAGCTCAACGACAAGGAAATCGAGATCGAGACGCAGTCCACCGGCGGCGGTCTTCCGATGTTCGAAATCCCGGGCATGCCGGGCTCACAGATGGGCGCGATCTCGATCGGCGACATCTTTGGCAAGCTCGGCGGCCGCACCAAGACGCGGCGACTGACGGTCGAGGGCTCGCACGAGATCCTCGTCAACGAGGAATCCGACAAGCTCCTGGACACTGACCAGCTCACGCTGGAGGCGATCAGCGCGGTCGAGAACAACGGCATCGTGTTCCTGGACGAGATCGACAAGATCTGCGCACGCGACGGTCGCGTCGGCGGCGACGTCTCGCGCGAAGGCGTGCAGCGGGACCTGCTGCCGCTGATCGAGGGCACCACCGTCTCGACCAAGCACGGTGCCGTCAAGACCGACCACATCCTGTTCATCGCGTCCGGCGCCTTCCACGTCGCCAAGCCCTCGGACCTCTTGCCGGAATTGCAGGGCCGCCTGCCGATCCGCGTCGAATTGCAGGCGCTGACCCGCGACGACATGCGGCGCATCCTCACCGAGCCCGAGGCCTCGCTGATCAAGCAATATGTCGCGCTGATGCAGACCGAGGGCGTGATGCTCGACATCACCGACGGCGCCATCGATGCGCTGGCCGACATCGCGGTCGCCGTCAATTCGACGGTCGAGAACATCGGCGCGCGGCGGCTTCAGACCGTGATGGAGCGGGTGCTGGACGAGATTTCCTTCACCGCGCCCGACCGCAACGGCGAAACCATCCGGATCGACGCCGACTTCGTGCAGAAGCACATCGGCGACCTCGCCAAGAACGCCGATCTAAGCCGGTTTATTTTGTAATTTCGGGCGGTCGCGCTAATTATGCCGCTGTCGTCCTGGCGAAAGCCAGGACCCATAACCACCAGCGGTCCTTGTTGAAACAGATGGCGGCCCCAGTCTCGGCTCAAACAACCTCCTGTGGTTATGGGTCCCGGATCAGCGCTCGCTACGCTCGCTTGTCCGGAACGACGGCGGAGAAAGCTCTCCCCAGCTCGGGTGCGGCGTGACCGTACGCATCCTGCAAAACCCCTGGCGCCTGCTGCTCGCGATCAACGCCGCCGTGATCGCCGGCGTGTTCATCCATAAAATCCTGCTGCCGCCCTACGTCCCCTACATCCACCTGCTCGTCGACTATCATTTCGGCTTCATCAAGCGCGCGCTGATCGGCGCCATCGTCGGGCTGTTCACGACCAAGGTCCCGGTGTGGCTGGTGTTTGCGCTTGGCGGGGCGACGTGGCTGGTGACGCTCTGTCTGTTCGTTCAGCTTTTCCGCAAGGTCTTCGGTCTCAACGAGAAGACCCTGCCGCTGTTCGTGTTCATCGCGGGCTCGCCGTTCTTCCTGAAAAATTTCATGCATACGCTCGGCCATTTCGACATCTACGGCTGTGCGCTCGCGATCGTGCTGCTGCTGATCCCGGCACGCTCGATCCTCCATGTTGCGCTGGCAGCGGTGTTCTCGATCGTGCTGATCCTGATTCACCACATTCATCTCCTGATGTATGTGCCGACGATCATCATGATCGTCGTCGTCAGGCATTATGTCGCGCACGGCACCAATCGCGCGAACGTCGCGTTCGGGCTCGCGGCGCTGCTTTGTGTCAGTACGCTGTTCTTCGCCGCGCAATTTTTGGGAACGATGCCGGTCCCAGAGACCGATTTCGTCGCCCATCTGAAGAGCCGGATGGCTGATCCTGCGCGTACCGATCTCCTGCAATTCAGCTACATCTGGTATCAGCCCCTGGCGAAGGAGCTTGCGGATACCTGGGGCCGTATGCCCCACAACATTCTCGGCGTGCCCGTCTTTGCGCTGCTGATCTGGCTGCACATGCCACTCTGGCGTTATTTCGCGGGCCTGATCCACGCGCTCGCCGATGCGACGCACCGGCGTCTCGTCATCGCAGGGCTTGTCGGCGTCAGTCTCGCCTATGTCGTGATGTTCGCGATGGTGTTCGACTATTCGCGCTGGATCTCGAACTGGGCGGTCTGCATGTTCCTGATCCTGCACGCGGTGAAGATGCTGCCGGCCAGGCAGGAAGTGCTTTCGATTCCAACCGAGGACCGCAAGACGAATATCTTCGGTGTGATCATCACCTTGATCCCGCGCGTCGGAATCGTGCGGCCTTTTTAGGGCTACGCAAGGACGCGCCACCTGCCGCCGCGACGGTGCACTCCCTCTCCCGCTTGCGGGAGAGGGCTGGGGAGAGGGTGTTTCCGCATTGGGACACTCCCCGATGTGGAGAGAGCCCTCACCCGGCGCTTCGCGCCGACCTCTCCCGCAAGCGGGAGAGGTCGCAGCGAGCCCGCGACCAAATCGAGTTCTCTAAAACCTCGCGCGCCTGATCCGCACATAAAGCGCGCCTTCGCCGCCATGGCCGATATGAGCCTCTTCAAATCCAACGACGAAGGCGCGGAATTCGGGCAGGCTGAGCCACTCCGGAACCTGCCGGCGCAGCACGCCGCTTTCGCCGCCGGTCCTTCCCTTGCCGGTGATGACGAGCACGAAGGTGAGGCCGTCGTGATGGGCGCGCTGGATGAAGCCTGAGAGCGCGCGATGAGCGCGCATCTGGGTCATGCCGTGCAGATCAAGCCGCGCGTCGATCTCGCTGCGGCCGCGCGACAGCTTTGTGCGCTCGCGCTTGCCGAGCGGCGCGAGAGGCGGCACAGCCGACTTTGCCACGCGGGGAGCCGGCGTGGGGGCAATGGGCCTTGCAGGCGCCGGATGCCTCGCCGCCGGCGCAGCCGGCAAACCGTCGGAGCGCGCCGCCGCCTCCGCCTTCGTCAGGCGAGGTTTGCGGAGCGGCTTGACCTGCTTGGCAACCGCGTCCCACAGCGCGCGCTCGTCCTCGCTGAGCGCGCGGCGGCGAGGCGAGGGCGGCGGGTCCAGGACAGGCGGGCGGGACGATCGCTTCATTGCGGGCTGGAATGACGGCGCACGTGCTTGCGCTGCTCGCGGGCGGGCTTGATGTTGGGACGCGGCTCCGGCAGTGGCACGGGGCTCGCCACCGCGACGGTGGCATCCTTGGCTTGTGACACGGTGGTCGACGCCGCACCAGCTTTCCCGGATTCAACGGCTTTCGCCGTTTCAGTTTGCGGAAACAGCTTCGCGATCTTCTCCGAGGGTCGCGGATCGGGCAGGGGCAGCCTCGAACCGCGCGCAACGGGATCGAGGCCTTTTGGCACCAGCATCACGAAATGCATGTTGTGGCGCAGCCGTCCCGAGACGCGGCCGGCTTCCTGGCCGGCGCCGAAATAGAGATCGGCGCGAGCGGGGCCGATGATGGCCGATCCCGTGTCCTGCGCGATCATCAGGCGATGGAAGGGCGTCTTCGATTTCTCGGAGTCGATCGGCAGTTCGCCCTCGATGAAGAACGGCGTGCCATAGACATGCAGCGATTTGTCGACCGCAATCGAGCGGCCGGCCGTCAGCGGGATGCCCTGCGCGCCGACGGCCTCGTCCTTGTCGGACAGATTGACCTGGCGGAAGAAGATGTAGGAGCGATTCTGGCGGCGGAGCTCCTTGGCGCCGTCGGGGTTTTGCGCCATCCACTCCCTGATCTTCTGCATCGACATCTCCTCCTTCGGGATGATGCCGCGCTCGATCAGGATGCGCCCGACCGCCGTGTAGGGATAGCCGTTGTAGGCGTCGTAGTTGATCCGGATGGACGAGCCGTCGTCGAACTTGATCCGCGCCGAACCCTGGATCTGCGCGAACAGGAGGTCGGTCGGGTCCTTGAGCCAGGCGAGCTCGAGTCCGCGGCCGACGATCGCGCCATCCTCGATCTCGCCGCGGTCGTAATAGGGCACCAGCCTGCGGCGACCGATCTTGCGGTACACCGGGCCCTTGTTGGGCAGGCTCAGCGCATCCTGCTTGAAGCCGCGCACGAACAGGTTCGAGGGGCGGCGATAGACCGGGACGTTGTAGACATCGGTCTGGACGTGCGAGCCGTCGAGCACCGGCTCGTAGTAGCCGGTCACGAAACCGTCGGCCTCGCCGAGCCGCGAGATCCGCAGCGGCGAAAAATGCTCCTCGAAAAACGTTTTGGCTTTGCTCTCGTCGGAAAGATCGAGCGATTTGGCGATCCGGCACGGCTCGCCAAGCGAGCCGCCGATGGCTTTGGGCTCGACGACCGGCGGCTGCTGCGCGGCGATCGATTTGCAGCTCGCGCGAAACGCCTTGTAGGCCGCGAGATGATCGTCATCGTTCCAGCCGGCCACCTCGGACCAGGCGAGGGGGAAATATTGCGCGCCGGGAATTTCGAACGGCAACGCGAGCTGGGGGTAGGGCAAGGCCCGCGGTGGTGGGGCGGCGATTTCGGGAGCGATGCGGCTGTGATGATGACGGCGCGCCGCTTCAGCGCCGAGTGAAAACGACGACAGCGCGACGGCACCTGCGCACAGCGCCGTCGCACAATTTGTCAGGGCTGACTTAATGCGCGCTTCCGGTGCCAACCAGCTTCCAGTTCGGATCGCGAGAGGTGGTGTCGCGGGCGAAGGTCCAGATATCGGTGATGTCGGCGACCTTGTCGGCGTTGCCGTCGACGATGTTGCTGCCCTTGTCGCGCGTGACCGAAATCATCTGCGAAACGAAGCGGACGGTGAGCTGCGCGGTGCGGTCGCGCATCTCGGCGCCGACCAGCTCGGCCTTGTCGATCGAGACGAAGCGCGTCTCGGTCTTCTGCTCGTTCTTCTCGCGCTCCTTGATCGCGGCGTCGAAGCTCTCGAACACTTCCGAGGACAGGAGGTCGCGCAGCGACCGGCGGTCGCCATTGGCAAAGGCGAGCACGATCATCTCATAGGCGCTGCGGGCGCCCGACAGGAAGTGGCGCGGGTCGAAGGACGAGTCCTTCTCGACGATCGCGTCCAGCCCCTGGCCCAGTGCAGTGCCTGGCTCAGTCAGGCCCTTCCAGCGGTCGGCAGGCTGCGTGACGTCGGCGGTCGGCGCCAGCGGAGCCTGATCGATCACCTTGCCCGGCATGGTCACGACGTTCTTGTCCTGGGCACCCTGCAGCGCATTGCGGGCGGTGCGGTCGAACGGAGGCCGTTCGTTGCCGGTCCGCTGCCCCAGCACGCTGCGCAGGCGCAGGAAAATGAAGACCGCCAGCGCTAGGAAGATGATGGTGTAGATGTCCACGTCGTGTTCGCTCTCTGGTCTCTGCTCAGGGTCTTCGCCGGGAAAATCAGTCCGGCCAGTCAACCGTTCCATACAGGAACGGCAAAGCCACATCACCTTTTTAGGTCCGCATCAGATCCAAGCGATGTAGGCACGAAATCTAGTCCGGCCAATGGCGCCTTTTGGCACAGTGCGAAGTGTAGCGCGTTTTATCCTTAAGGGGAAATCGGATCCTGACTGGAAATCGCGCATCTTCAATCGTTTAAGATGTGCTCCGTCGGGCCAGAACGGGTAAGGGGCCACCCTTTTCGGTGATGTTAGGAGGCCGAATCCGGGGCCGTTCGTCCTTGTGGAACGAGGCGAGCCTATGTTAGCCAACCGGCCGCGATATCAGGCCCATTCGGGTAAGGAGACATTTTCATGACCAACGGAAACGGCACCCCCGAGGCAGGCCAGGCTCCGCAGCTCAACGTGCTGGCGCAATATACCAAGGATCTGTCGTTCGAGAATCCGAACGCGCCGGCCTCGCTTCAGCCGCAGAGCCAGCAGCCCCAGATCAACATCCAGATCAACGTCAACGCCAACAACCTCTCGGAACACGAGTACGAGGTCGTGCTGTCGGTCGAGGGCAAGGCCGAGACCGCGGGTAAGGTGATGTTCTCGTTCGAGCTCGCCTATGCCGGGGTGTTCCGCATCGTCAACGTGCCGCAGGAGAACCTGCATCCGCTGGTCATGATCGAATGTCCGCGGCTCTTGTTCCCGTTCGCGCGCGAGATCATTGCCACCGCCGTGCGCGACGGCGGGTTCCCGCCGCTGATGCTGGATCCGGTCGATTTCGTCGGTCTCTACCGGCAGAACATGGAGCGGCAAATGGCCGCCCAGGGTCAGGTCAAGCCAAGCTGAGGCTGTAGGCCTAGCAATCCGACTGCGTCACACGCACTCTTCCCCCTCATCCTGAGGAGCCCGCCGGAGGCGGGCGTCTCGAAGGATGGCCGCGGGAGAGATCCGGGCCTCATGGTTCGAGACGCGCTTCGCGCTCCTCACCATGAGGGTTTCGTGGCGCACCAAGACCGCACGAAGACTGAAGACTAGAGCCAGACAGCACCGATCAAGTCGGACTTGCCGCCGGCTGGGCGAGATACTCGTTCCAGATCGCCTTTTCACCCATCGTCGCAATGAAGGCCCGGTGGGCCTCGCGCTCGGCCTCGCTGACGCGCGGGGCCAGCGGCGCCGGTCGCTGCCGCCGTGGCGCATCACCATTCGTGCCGACGCGAATCTCCTCGGACTCCGACGCCAGGATGAGCTGCGACTGCCGGGCGCCGATCAAATCGACATAGACTTCCGCGAGCAATTCGGAGTCCAGCAGCGCGCCGTGCTTGGTGCGGTGGGAATTGTCGATCGCATAGCGCGAGCAGAGATCGTCGAGCCTGTTGGACACACCGGGATGCTTGCGCCGCGCCAGCAAAAGCGTGTCGACCAGCCGCTCGCGCGGGATCGCGGCGCGCTTGATGCGGTCGAGTTCGGCGTTGATGAAACTGATGTCGAACGAGGCGTTGTGGATCACCAGCGGTGCGTCGCCGATGAATTCCAGGAACTCGTCGACGATCTCGTGAAACAGCGGCTTGGCCGCGAGAAATTCGCTCGACAGGCCGTGCACCGCAAAGGCTTCCGCCGGCATGTCCCTTTCAGGATTGATGTAGCGGTGAAAGGTCTGTCCCGTCGGCATGCGATTGAAGATCTCGACGCAGCCGATCTCGACCAGGCGGTCGCCGCGCAGGGGATCAAGGCCGGTGGTTTCAGTGTCGAGAACGATTTCGCGCATGATTCTTGAGGTGCCGGTCAGATGAGCGAATCAGCTTCGCCGCTGCGGCATCTTAACGACCTCGGCCAGGATGTGCTTGATCTGCGCGCGCACGGGATCGAGCCCGTGGGAAGTATCCACCACGAAATCGGCCCGCTTGCGCTTCTCGGCATCGGGCAACTGCTTGGCAATGATGGCGTCGAGCTTTTCGGCATCCATGGTGCCGCGCGCCAGCACGCGCTCGCGCTGAAGTTCCGGCGACGTCGTCACCACCACGACCGCATCGACGCGCTTCTCGCCGCCGGTCTCGAACAGCAGCGGAATGTCGAGCACCACAACGGGCGCCTTGCTGGCCTCGGCCTCCGCGAAAAACCTCGCGCGCGAAGCACCGAGCATCGGATGGACGATCTGCTCGAGCTGCTGCATCGCCGCGGCATCTCCGACCACACGGGCCGACAGCTTTGCACGATCGACCTTGCCGTTTCCTGTGGTGCCGGGAAAGGCAGCTTCGATCGCGGGAGCCGCCTCGCCCTCATAGAGCTGATGGACGCCGGCATCGGCGTCGTAGACGGGGACGCCAGCCTCCGCGAACAGTTTCGCGGTGGTGGATTTGCCCATCCCGATCGAGCCGGTCAGTCCGAGGATCAGCATCAGGTCGCAGCCATCAAAGCATGATCCGGAAAAGTGTGACGCGGTTTTCCGGAAAGATCATGCGCAAACAATAATCTAAAGCGCGATGGCGTTTCATCCCCATCTCATTGCGCTTTTGTCGGTTCACACCGCAACTAGACTCTCGCGCCGCAGGAACGCAAGCAGCGGCAACAGCGGCAGGCCGAGAATGGTGAAGTGATCGCCCTCGATCTTCTCGAACAGATGAACTCCGAGGCTTTCGAGCTGATAGGCGCCGACGCTGGTGGTGACAGTATCGCCGGCGGCGTCAAGATAGGTGGAGAGCTCAGCCTCAGTCATTTGTCGCATGGTCATGCGAGCGACCGAAACATCCTCGAACAGCACAGCGTCGTCACGCGCCACGGCAACCGCGGAGTGCAGCTCATGCGTGCGGCCGGCGAGATCGCGCAGTTGCGCCATTGCCTGAGCCCGGCCTGATGGCTTTGTGAACAGCTGCTCGCCGAACGCCAAGGTCTGGTCGGCGCCGACGACGTAACAGCCGGTACATCGAGCAGATACCGCCTTCGCTTTTTCTCGCGCCAGGAGCAGCGCAACCTCACGCGGGCTCGACAGCTTCGAGGCTTCCTGAACGCCGCGCTCGTCGATATCGGCAGGTCTTGCTTCGAACGCGAGGCCCGCATTCGCCAGCAGCATTTTTCGCGCGTTACTTTGCGACGCCAGGATCAACGTAGATTTGCCGCGCCAGAGCGTCATCGCAAAAAACTCATTCCAAAGGCCGGTTGCGTTGCCGGTCCGTATAGAGCTTCATGATCGCAGCCGCCGTTTCCTCGATCGAGCGGCGCGTCACCTCGAGCAACGGCCAATTGTGCTTGGCGCTGAGCTTTCGTGCGAAGGCGACTTCATCTGCCACCGCCTGCTTGTCGATATAGGTGTCGCTGCTGGCATCGGCGCCCATGGTCAAAAGGCGGTTCTGGCGGACCTGGATCAGCCGCTCCGGCGTCGCGTGCAGGCTCACCACCAACGGCCGGGTCAACGTCTCCAATTGCGCCGGCACAGGAATGCCCGGCACCAGCGGCACGTTGGCGGTGCGGATGCCGCGATTGGCGAGATAGATCGAGGTCGGCGTCTTCGAGGTTCGCGACACGCCGACGAGGACGACGTCGGCTTCTTCCAGGCCGTCGACGTGCTGACCGTCGTCATGCATCATCGTGTAGTTCAGGGCATCGATGCGCTTGAAATATTCCGCGTTGAGCACGTGCTGGGCGCCGACACGACCCGTTGTTGCCGCGCCGAGATAAGCCTCGAACAACTGCATCACCGGGCCGATGATCGACAGGCTCGGAACATTGATCTCCTTGCACTTGCCCTCGAGCCGGGAGACCAGATCCTTCTCCAGCAGCGTGAACAGCACGATCCCCGGCGCCTCCTCGATCTCGTCGAGCACGCGATCGAGCTGCTTCTGGCTGCGCACCAGCGGATAGACATGCTCGACCGGCGTGACGTTGGCGTATTGCGCAGCGACCGCGCGCGCCACGGTGATCAGGGTCTCACCGGTGGAGTCGGAAACCAGGTGGAGATGGAAATAATTGGAGGTCGGCACGAAAACTCTTCGATTGAGGGCTTGGGATGACGGTTGGGTGGTTTGTGAATTTCTGTGGAGCTTAACCCCTCGGAAAGGGTTGTGCGACAGGACGTACGGGATAACGGCCAAGTTTCTTCACATCGCTGCCCGGAAGGACAAGTTCTGGGACAGGGCGAAGGGGAAGCGGGACAGCACCGGCAAGCCTTTTCATAAGCTGCCGATAATTTCTCACAAGCCTTTGAAGATGGATGAATTATCCGCGTTCGCTGGAAGCGCGCCGGGCATGTTGATGGATGTGTACAAGCACCCGCAAAAGACCTGACAGCATTGCGTGAGTCCAATCCACCGTCATTCAGACTCAAACCTTAAGAATCTAAGATTCTAGATTTGAGAAGGGCGCTACGGACGGATATGTGTGCGCTGGAAGAACTTAACGAGTTCTTACTATCCCCAGCCACCCCCGCGCTGGGCGCGAATTCGGACTTTGGAAATGCTCGACGAACTCTACCCCTGGATCAAGGCGCTGCACGTGATCGCCGTCATCTCCTGGATGGCCGGCATGCTCTATCTGCCACGGCTGTTCGTCTATCACTGCGAGGCCGAGATCGGTTCAAGGCAGTCAGAAACCTTCAAGGTGATGGAACGCCGGCTGCTCAAGGCGATCATCAACCCCGCGATGATCGTGACTTGGCTCGCCGGGCTCTATCTCGCGTGGTCCGGCCATTGGTTCACCTCGCCCTGGTTGCACGTAAAACTGGCATTGGTGCTGGCGCTGTCCGCGGTCCACGGCTTTTTTTCCCGCTACTGCAAGGATTTCGCTGCCGACCGGCGTCCGCGGACCCAGAAATTCTACCGTATTATCAATGAGGTGCCCACGGTCCTGATGATCTTCATCGTGATCATGGTGATCGTGAAGCCGTTCTAGGCAAAGTTCGAGGGGCGCCGCTCAGCGCTTCGGCTTGCGGAGGGCCAAGCGATTTTCTATATTGTGGCCATCCCCACCCAACGCAGGCGGATGTGGTTGTGTCCGAGCTTCTTCGAAAGCCGGGCGCCGCATCAGGTTTGAAGCCCCACCGGCACTCACCTTGCTAGACCTGCGGACCTTACCTGCTCACGTCCGCATTTTCGAAGCCTCCTCGCACCCCCCTTCCAAGGTTACCCCACAGGACCACCCCAATGCGGGAAATCAAACTCCAAGACCTCAAGTCCAAAACCCCGGCCGAGCTCGTCTCGTTCGCGGAAGAGAATGGGGTCGAGAATGCCAGCACCATGCGCAAGCAGGAGCTGTTGTTCGCCATCCTCAAGCAGCTTTCGCTCGCAGAGACCGACATCGTCGGCGAGGGCGTCGTCGAGGTGCTCTCCGACGGCTTCGGCTTCCTGCGCTCGCCGGACGCCAATTATCTGCCGGGCCCGGACGACATCTACGTCTCGCCGTCGCAGATCCGCCGCTTCGGTCTGCGCACCGGCGATACCATCGAGGGCCATATCCGCAGCCCGAAAGAGGGCGAGCGCTATTTCGCGCTGCTCAAGGTCAACACGCTGAATTTCGAGGACCCGGAAAAGGCCAAGCACAAGGTCAATTTCGACAACCTCACGCCGCTGTTTCCCAATCAGCGTTTCCGCATGGAGATCGACGATCCGACGCGGAAGGATCTCTCTGCGCGCGTGATCGACATCGTTGCTCCCATCGGCAAGGGCCAGCGCGCACTGATCGTGGCGCCGCCGCGCACCGGTAAAACCGTGCTGATGCAGAACATCGCGCACTCGATCACAGCAAATCATCCGGACTGCTACCTGATCGTGCTTCTGATCGACGAGCGTCCGGAGGAAGTCACGGACATGCAGCGCTCGGTAAAGGGCGAGGTCGTCTCGTCGACCTTCGACGAGCCGGCCGTGCGTCACGTCCAGGTCGCCGAGATGGTGATCGAGAAAGCAAAGCGCCTGGTCGAGCATGGCCGCGACGTCGTGATCCTGCTCGATTCGATCACGCGTCTGGGCCGCGCCTACAACACCGTGGTGCCATCATCCGGCAAGGTGCTGACCGGCGGTGTCGACGCCAACGCGCTGCAGCGCCCGAAGCGCTTCTTCGGTGCCGCCCGCAACATCGAGGAGGGTGGCTCGCTGACCATCATCGCGACCGCGCTGGTCGATACCGGCAGCCGCATGGACGAAGTCATCTTCGAAGAGTTCAAGGGCACCGGTAACTCGGAGCTGATCCTCGACCGTAAGGTCTCGGACAAGCGCACCTTCCCGGCGATCGACATCTCGCGCTCGGGCACCCGCAAGGAGGAGCTCATCACCGATCCGCAGGTGCTCAAGAAGATGTACGTGCTCCGCCGCATCCTCAACCCGATGGGCACGATGGACGCGATCGACTTCCTGCTCGACAAGCTGCGCTCGACCAAGAGCAATGCCGAGTTCTTCGATTCGATGAACACCTGAGCTGGTTTGCTGCAATTTTCGCGGAGGGCGCCTTTCGGGCGCCCTTTTGCGTTTATGCTGCGGCTTTGCTGCACGATGGCGCAGCAAAATTTGAATCCGGTTTGCCGCGCTCAAGATGAATTAAGCTATTGATATAGCTACATAATATTTCTATTTTTGGTAGTTCCGAGTTGTCTGGAACCAAAAACATGCAGCAAAATGCTGCGCTTTATATTGCGACGCAATGCGCAGCATTTACTGCGCAAGGAACGTCCTTCCGGCTCGCGAAGAGACGCAGAAATCGCGATTTGCGTTTTGGCGGGCGCGCAGACAAATAGGCCATGCATCCGCGGGACCAGACCATTTTCGCGCTGTCGTCAGGGCGGCCACCGAGCGCCATCGCGATCGTTCGCGTCTCGGGCACAAACGCGAGCCAGGTCGTCACGAGGCTGGCGGGAGCGTTGCCGCGGCCGCGGCTTGCGCATCACGTGTTGCTGCGGGATGCAGGCGGCCAGGCGATCGATGATGCCGTGGTGCTCTGGTTTCCGGGGCCCGCGAGCGCGACCGGCGAGGACGTCGCCGAATTCCACGTCCATGGTGGTCGCGCGGTGCTCTCGGCGCTGTTCGCAGCTATTTCCGATATTCCAAATGTGCGGGCCGCCGATCCCGGCGAGTTCACCCGCCGCGCCTTCGAGAACGGCAAGCTCGATCTCACCGAGGCCGAAGGCCTCGACGATCTCATCCACGCCGACACCGACCGGCAGCGTCGCCAGGCGCTGCGGCAATTGCAGGGATTGCTTGGCGAACGCGCGCGCGACTGGCGCGAGCGAATCATCGAGGCCTCCGCGCTGATCGAGGCCGGCATCGACTTCTCCGATGAAGGCGACGTGTCAGCGGAATTGCTGACGCCGGCGCGCGCGAAGATCAAAGCGCTATATGACGAGATCGCAAAAGTGCTTGCGGCGCAGGGCAAGGCAGAACGTCTGCGCGATGGCCTCGTGGTCGCGATCGCCGGCCCGCCGAACGTCGGCAAGTCGACGCTGATCAATCAGCTTGCGCGGCGCGAGGTCGCGATCGTCTCGCCCCATGCCGGCACGACGCGCGACGTGATCGAGGTGCAGCTCGATCTCGACGGCTATCCCGTGACCGTCATCGACACCGCCGGCATTCGTGAGACCGACGATCCCGTCGAGCAGGAAGGCGTGCGTCGCGCCCGCGCGCGAGCGGCGGATGCCGATCTTGTGCTGTGGCTGGCGGACGTCGATCGCAGCGAGGAGGGCGGGCCGGCCGGAACCGCGCCGGTCTGGACAGTCCGCAACAAGATCGACCTTCGCCAAGAGGCCTTGGAAGAGACTTTGCAGGAGACCTTGAGGGAGACCTCGAGCGCGGCCTTGAGGTCGGAGGCGAAGAAGGCTAAGGGGCCTGACCCGCGCGCGCGAACGTTTGCGATCTCGGCGCGGCGCGGTGACGGCCTGCCCGAGCTGATCGCCGCGCTGGTCGAGTTCGCCGTCGAGTTCTTCGGATCGAGCGAGGGCGCGCTGGTGACCCGTGCCCGGCAGCGCGACTTGTTGAGCCAGGCCGGCGGCTCGTTGGAGCGGAGCCTCGATCTCCTCGGCGAAGGCGAGGAGCTCGCCGCTGAGGAACTTCGCGCTGCCGCTTACGCGCTGGGCCGGCTGCTGGGGCGGGTTGACGTCGAGGACGTCCTCGGGGCCATTTTCCAAAAATTCTGTATCGGAAAGTAGCGCTAGTTCTTCATTGTAGAACTATCGCTTGTTCCAGTGGGTTCGCTGTCTCACGCGAAACACGGGTCGGTTCCGGTCCGCTTGACGCGACACATTGAGGGACCTGGTCAGCGCTTTGAGGTTTGGCGTGGCAGGCGGTTTGACGTCGTCGCGCGAGCGCTCACGGGTGAGCGGGATGCGGCCTCGATCCCGTCATTGCGAGGAGCGCTTGCGACGAAGATTCCATAGGGAGTGGATAGCGACCGGGTCTGAGGCCAGACTGAGGTTGCTGAATCCATTCAACCTGGAGAC
>NZ_JBANBA010000128.1:0-24915 GCF_059803475.1 Bradyrhizobium sp. UFLA05-89
TCGATCTCGCGTTGAATCTCCTTCAATATGCGATTCTCACCCAGCTTGGTCCGTGGATTTCTGACTCAGTAAGACTATGGCTCCTTGTTTGAAAGTCATAGAGCTGGCGGAGCATTTCGCCAGCCGTAGTGCGCGTTGCGGACCGCATTGGCTCACAGCTGGTGGTCGAGCCAAAATATGGTGTGGCCAGCGAAGCGCCTCGCGCCAATAAGAGAACCAGATCCGGCGCTTGGGGGGCGGAGGAGACGAAGGACCGTCAGCAAATTCAGGCGCGAGCTGCGGCAGCTCATCGAGAAGCACATCAGCTCGTCGAGCACGTTCGAAGACTACGTCCTCGTCACCGGGGAGCTGGAAGAGACGCGGTACAGGTTGGACCTGGAGGCCGAGAAGTTTCCGGATGAGGAGGTGGACGCCTTCGAATCGTAGCGAGCGCTTCGCGCTAACCAGTAGAGGACAACACCCGCATTGGATCTAGATTGGCCCGGACCGTCGCCATCGCCTTCGAGCGGAGGTGCTGAAACACACTGGAGAAGCTGGCCAAATGCAGGATTTGGGCGTGAATCTGCGACTCGTTGCATTAATCGGTTGAACGAAACGCTCCAATGTGAAGCGAAGACGACGCAAATGTGAAGCCGAGACGACGCGCCCGGGTGAGAACGGAGACTGTTCGTTCGCTTCGCACAGTAGTCGGAGCAACGGCGCCCAAAGCGCTGGCAAAGTCGCCGTGCCGGCCCAGCCCGAACAGGGGCAACGCGGATGGGAGATATAATGTTCGAACGTGATGGTGACTTGATCTCTCAACTTCTGCTTTACGTTGTTCTGTTGCTTATTCTTGCGTCTCTGACGATCGTTGCATGGCAGACTGCGGGATGACCGAAACCGATCGCCGCGAGTTGCTGGAGGCTCTGATCGAGCGCTATCGTGGCGGGCAAATCGGGTTGGGGCGGCAGCGGTGGCCGCTGCGTCATAATCAGTCCATTGCCCCGCAGATCCAATTTTGAGGCCCGTGCTCAATGTCCCCCCCGAACAAGGTCGCGCTCTTCATCGACGGCGCCAATCTCCATGCAACCGCCAAGACACTCAGCTTCGACATCGACTACAAGCGCCTGCTCAAGGAGTTTCAGAGCCGCGGCAATCTGGTGCGCGCCTTTTACTACACCGCCATCATTGAAGATCAGGAGTATTCCACGATCCGCCCACTGATCGACTGGCTAGACTACAATGGCTACACAGTGGTCACCAAGGCAACGAAAGAGTTCATCGACGCCTCGGGCCGCCGCAAGGTCAAGGGCAACATGGATATCGAACTCGCGGTCGATGCCATGGAGCTTGCCGAGCACATCGACCAGATGGTGCTGTTCTCCGGCGACGGCGACTTCCGCTCGCTGGTGGAAGCAGTGCAGCGCCGCGGCGTGCGGGTGACCGTGGTCTCGACCCTTTCAAGTCAACAGCCGATGATCGCCGACGAGTTGCGACGTCAGGCTGACGTCTTCACCGATTTGGCGGAGCTGCGGTCCAAGGTCGGCCGCGATCCGTTGGAACGGTCGACGCCGCGCGATCGCGAGACGCGTCTCAATGCGCGGCAAGTCCCGCTACGCGACAATGATTTCAGGGAAACGGTTTCGAGCGATTAATCGCGATTCAAACTACATCGTACGTAGTCGCCCCCAGTGCGTGGGTAGCGAGCGCTTCGCGCTGATCTTCAGTCAGTTCCCGTCGCCGCGGCTCAGCGCTGGTGGCAGAGCCCGATGCCGAGCTGGTGCGCCTTGGCCCGCAGCGCAGGAATAGACCGTTGTTTGCTTTGGGTGAGGCCTGGCCGGCGCCAAAGAGGGCAAATCGTCCGCGGCGGCGAGCGCTTCGCGTGATCGAAAAGGACAGCCGCGGAATAGCAACCCTTAAGGGGTCCTGCTCACATCGAGTGGCTGCGAGGTGGAGGTGATCCAGACTGAAGCCGAGACGACAAAGCCAGGGGGCAGTGAGACTGTTCGTTTGTTACACGCCGCCTCCGTCGGAGCAACGAGCAAAGGCAACGAATTTGCCGCCGCAAATTTGCCAGTGTGTGTGCGAGGGGCGCCACTGATCTCGGCCGCGACGCTCGCCCCCCTCGCGAGGCAGGGGAGCGGCCCCGCCCTTGTCTCCATGGGCCAGGCCTTTTTATTGCTAGTCGGCACTCTTGAAGGTTCGAGGGCCCAGCAGTTGCGTCAATCCTCGGACGGCGCCTCAATTGGAATGGCAAAGCCCACTTTTACGCGGTCCACTATGACCATCGTCTTGAAGCCCTTAATGTCCGGGTTCGCATAGAAGAAGAGCCGAGTGAACTGCTCATAGTCTTCCATGCTATTCGCGGTGAGGTATAGGACAAAGTCAGCGTCGCCAGTCACGTAAAATCCATTGACGACTTCAGCTGACGATTTGATGGCCTTCTTAAACCTATCGATTATATCTGAACGCTCCCGCTCCAGGGTGACCAGCACAAGCATTTGAATAGGTCTTCCGACGGCCTTCGGCGAGACGATTGAGACGTCGGCCTCGATGATGCCCTCCGAGCGGAGCCTCTTCAGTCGTCGTTGACAAGCGGTAGCAGAAAGCCCGGCCATTTCGCCGAGCACCTCGGAAGTTAGACGGTTGTTCTTTTGCACGATCTCAAGGATGCGGGCGTCTATTCGATCGTATCGCATAATCGGCGCCGCCGGCTGAGGTGAATTTCGCCGCCAAATGCCCGTACTATGCAGAAAATCCTCCGAATGTCCAAAATGCAACGAAATACCTTTTGCCACCATTTAGAGCAGCGGCGAGTCCGTACGGAGGACATCAAGAAAGCCCTCTTGGATGCTCCGACCGCGCTATTCGGCCAAAACCATCACAAAGAAAAACACTCCTAGCTGGCAGCCATGGCAGCGACCGGATTTGGGCGATTATCGCCATACTGCTGCTGGGGTACGATCGAGGAGTAGCCGCAAAACACGATGAGGGTGGCGACCATCTCGTCCGCCTTGTCTTGCCCGAAGCGGTAGTAGAAACGCTGCGCCGCGAGCGCCCTGGCGTCCGGTGAGGATCGCTGCGCCTATGCCGGTGAGAGCCGTTCTTCCCAGCCAGCGTCCAACGCGCAGCTTCGTTTCGACGGCGATTTTTGCTGCGCATCTGACCTGGGTGCCGGCGTTGCAGCGCACCGGCGCCGGGCAGTTCAGCTGGCGATCGCCGGAAGGCTGACGGTTGGATCATCGCCAATGGCGCGATGGTTTCCAGCGTCATGTAACGGGTGCGCTGGACAGCCCATTCATTATTCTGCTCGACTAGGATTCCAATACGCGAGCCTAACTTGCTCGCTGTTCGCAGGCCGCCCTATCCGGGAAAAGAAACCAGGGTTTGATGCTGATCCCTTTGCGAAGCGAATACATGTAGAAGATTGGAAGGTTTGTGGGGAAAAGCGCTCGAAATTCGCTTCCATTGAAGGTGATGAAAATTGAGTCAGGAAACGCACGCTCGACCGCGCGTTTTTCGATCATATTCATCCGGTAATATTCTAATGCGCCCTCTTCACAACTTCCATTTCCACGATACCATTTCATCGCGCTGGCAAGCAGCCGCTGGAACGTCGGCTCCGGTACGATCTCATCAATCAAAGGACTTGTGTTATCCGTTTCCGCGGCCTTCGTGAGGTCGCCCAACCAACAGCTCTCGAAACCGCGTTCGCGGGCGCCATCCGCAACCTCATCAAAATATTGGCGTATGTTCTGTGATGAATGTCCGTTCAATTCCGCATGGGTATCGGTGAAAATCAACTTTAGGGCCGCCCCGGGCGCGTATGTTTTACTGATTCGGCGGGTGAGGGCGGCCAAATAGTTCAGACATTCGAAATCGGGCTTGTCGATGCTGGACCGCGGACCTTTGCCCCAATAGAGCACAAACGGAACGGGATTTCTGGCCGCAATTGATTTGGAAATGCTTCGCAACATTGCAACAGAGTTATCAGGCTGCTCACGCTTAAAGGCCCAGGTATTAAAGGCTTGCAGAACCTTATCTGGCGCGATGTCCTTGGCTCGAGGAGTGACAGGCATCGCAATTTCGATTGATCCTTCAAATCCTCCGTCAACAGCTTTGTTGCCAAAGCGCTGCGGACAAGCCGTTCTTTCAGTGTTGGTTGATGCGCCTTCTTTCGAAGCAACCGTATCCCAGCCCGACATATGAACTCCGAAAGAAAGATCTTTTTGTCGCGGGTTAATAATCGGTTATTTTTCTCAACGTCAACTCGCAAGAGTAGTAGCCTATCTATTAAGGTTAACCTTCCACGCACGGGTGGCCGATCAATGAAGTTAAGACGGCCGAAATATCCGACGGGTAAGCCCTGCCGATAGGGGGCCGTTCTCGGCATGAATTTACAAATCCTAGAGCTGCCAAAGCTGATTACTGAGCGTCGAAGCTCGGCAATTTTCGGCATGGTGATCATCACCATGATGTGGGCGGGAGTTGCTGTAAAATACTTTGGCGATGTTCGGGGGGACGAACGAGAGGCGCATCGGGACGCTCATAACTTTGCGCTGGTATTCGAAGAGAATGTTCTTCGATCAATCGGAGAAATTGATAAGGCACTCTTATACCTGCGACGGAGCATTGAGACCCGGAAAAATTCGGTCAGTTTTAGCGCTATTGCCAATACGACCGACGTGCTGAGCGACATCATCGTCCAAGTCGCCATTATTGACGACAAGGGGATTATGCGCGCGTCGAACAGCGGTCCTCAACCCGCGCCTGCGCTGGATCTCAGCGATCGGGAGCACTTCAAGTTTCATCTGAACAACATCGCGGATCAGCTTTTTATCAGCAAGCCGGTGGTTGGCCGTGCCAGCGGAAAATGGTCCGTGCAATTCACACGGCGCTTCTTGAACAGTGACCAGACGTTCGGCGGCGTCGTCGTGGCCTCGCTCAATCCGGACCATTTGACGAAATTCTACAACAATATCAATTTTGGATCGGCAGCGGCGATCGCCCTGATCGGAAGTGATGGCGTGGTTCGTTCGAGTGGCGGGAGCGCGGTTGGTTACGCACTTGGAGACGATCTTAGCGGAACAGAACTGCTCGACCAAATGCGAGCCGGGGTCGAAACTACATTTGAAAGCATCGATCCTGCCAACAACGAGACGCGTTTGATTACTGTCCGCAACGTCAAGGGCTATCCGTTGTGGGTCAGCGTTAGCTTGAGCAAAAGCCAGATCTTGGAAAGTTCTTGGAACGCGCTCAAGTTGAATTTGTTGGTGGGCACCGTACTTACTTTGCTAGTTCTCATTGCTCTTGAGCAGCTTCTACGGATAGACGCGAAGGCAAGACAAAAAGCGAATCAGCTTGACCTTACGCTCGAGTATATGAACCAGGGAATTATGCTGGTTACATATGACCACCACATTCCGATTATCAATCGTCGATGCGGCGAATTGCTCGATTTGCCCGTAGAGCTCATACAGAACCCACCAAGAGTCAATCAACTCGCCGAATACGAGACACCAACAGGCAAATTGACCGAGGCTTCAGTTCGGATCTTGGCAGATGTTGTCGCAGGAGAACTCGGTGTTAGCGAACGAACGATGCCGGATGGATCAATCATCGAGATTCGCAGGGAAAGTCTCCCCGATGGTGGATTCGTCCAAACCTTCACCGACGTCACGAAAAGATCGCGCGCTGAAGCAGATGCAGTCCGCCTTAGTTCCGAGGATTCACTCACCGGTCTCCCAAACCGGCGGATGTTCCGCTCCATGCTCGACCAGATGAGCCGCCGGCAACCACCGGCAGCAGTAGACAACGGGCAGCCAGCGGCGGAATTCGCTGTCCTATTTCTTGATCTTGATCGTTTTAAAAGTATCAACGATACGCTTGGCCATCAGACCGGCGACTTGCTCTTGCAGGAGATGGCCCGGCGCTTAAAGAGTGCGCTCGGTGCAAACGAGGTGCTGGCACGCCTCGGCGGCGATGAATTCGCAGTTGTTGTGCCAACGGTTGAGTCTCGACCAACGCTTGAGTCCCTGGCGAAAAGTATGATCGAGGCGGCTCAGAAACCCTTTGAGATTGGCGGGCACCGCATCCGTTCCGGAATCAGTATCGGTATCGCCATTGGACCATGCGATGGAGTAAATTGCGACGACCTTTTGATTGCCGCCGATCTGGCGCTATACGCGGTCAAAGCGCAAGGTCGGGGTAGCTATAGATTCTATCATGCTGCAATGAACAGGGAGCTTAGGGAACGACGGCAGCTTGAGATCGATCTGCGCGAGGCTATCGAGCAAAATGAGATGGAATTATATTACCAGCCCATCCTCAATTTGCGGACCAACGTCATAACCGGGTTCGAAGCCCTCGTGCGATGGCGCCATCCGGTCAATGGCATGGTACCGCCGGCAACATTCATCCCGATAGCGGAGGATACCGGCCTCATTCAACCGCTTGGCGAATGGGTGCTGACAGAGGCGTGCCGCTGCGCAGCGCAGTGGCCGAACAATCTTAATATAGCGGTCAATCTTTCTCCGATTCAGTTTTCAGCTTCCAATCTCTCCGAGGTAGTGAGGCGCGCCCTGGCGGAAACCGGACTTCAGCCGCATCGCCTTGAGCTTGAAATTACGGAAGGGGTATTCATGACCAAGAATGAATCTACCTTAGGTACCCTGCGTCAGTTGAAGCAACTCGGCGTTCGTATTTCTCTGGACGACTTCGGTACCGGATATTCCTCTCTCAGTTATCTCCGGAGCTTCCCATTCGACAAAATCAAGATAGATAGGTCGTTTGTTTCTGACCTTGCTGAAGGCACCGAGCACGTTGTGATTGTGCAAGCCGTCGTTAGTATTGCTCGTGCTCTGGGAATGACGACGTTGGCAGAAGGCATCGAAACCGCCGGACAGTACGAATTTCTCGCGGCGCTCGATTGCGACGAAGGGCAAGGCTATTTGTTTAGTCGGCCTGTTCCAACAGCGAAAGTTCCTGAAATGATTGCCAAATGGTCGCCCGGGCGCAAATTTGTCGCCTCTAGAGTTTGAAACCCGCTCGTTTAGCCAGCGACTTTCTGAAGGCAGTATTCTCCAGTTTGTTCACCGGAAATCGGCTTTTTGGTTGGTCGACGAGCCTCGTGAACGAGCAGGAACAGGCCCGATGCAACAACAACTCCGGACCCGATCAGAAGCCAAAGCGTCGGTACGTCGCCCCAAACGAAAAATCCGATCGCAAGGGCCCAGACGAGCGTCAGGTAATAGAACGGCGAGACGGCTGCGGCCGGGGCCAGGTGGAGCGCTTGCGTCCAAAAATATTGTGCCGCGGCGTTTGTAAGACCACTCAGGATCAACATGATTGCGTCAGCCGGCGACGGCATCCGGAATCCAAACAGCAGTAAGAAAGAGTGAAAGAAGGTTACCGTAACCATCTGCCACATCAATAGCGTTTTTGCAGACTCAGTTGCGGTCATTCCGCGAACCGCAACAGTGACGCTGCCGTACATAACCGCGTTTGCCAGCGCAAACAATGCGCCAATCTGCAACGTGTCTGCGCCGGGATTTACCACAACGAGAACCCCGATGAATCCCATTAGGAGCGCGCTCCAGCGCGCGAGCCCGGCGCGCTCGTTAAGCCAGATAAAAGACAGCAATGCCGCCCACAACGATGCAGAAAAATTGATCGCGATCGCTCCTGCAAGGGGCATCAGACTAACGGCGATGACAGTGAACGTCTGCGAGATCGACTGCGACAGCCCGCGCGCAATGTGGGCGCGGGGCCGCCGAGTGTTAAAGACTGACATGCCCGTTGCCGGGAGGATCAGCGCGGCGCAGAGGACAAACGCAGCAGCGGAGCGAAAGAACATAACCTCGCCGACGGGATAGAGAGCGACCTGCCATTTCGATAGTGCGCTGGACAGTGCGAACATCACGCTCGCGGCGATCATGCAATATATGCCTGGAACAACGTCATTCTTCCGCAGGCCGGGAATGGCCAACGGGTTCTGTGGATGGCCGGCGGTGGTCGTAAGATCGCTCGTCATGTGTTTCCATGAAATTTGAAGATTGCTTCAGCGTTTGACGCGTGACTATTGCTCGCGAGCCACTAGCAAAATTTCGTCTCGCTTAGCTTAAGTCTTAAGGAAGTGTTATGGGTAATAGAAACAATTCATGGTTAATTTTCGTGATACATGGTGGCGTCTGAGTGCGGAACGGCCGAGCCAAACATTCCTTTGCCGGCTGCCTGTCCGGGTAATCGCCGAGGAGGTGTCTAAAAGTGTTCGATTTCTTCCAAGGAAATCTGGAGCCCTTGGGGATAGGCTGCCGACACTGAAATCTGAATTCTGTGGGAGCTGGAATCGTGAAAGTTGAGTCCAACGACGCAAGTTCGAGCGAGGTATGTAAAAGTCCCGTCGCTTCACGCTTATGCTTGGACGGAACGTGGTGGATAATCGACGCCAACGATCCAGATCTAGAAGCTCACATGAAGCAGTCGGCTTGCTGTTCTGATGGCGGGACTCGCAATGCCGATACGGATGTCGAGGCGCGGCGGCGAAATGGTACCGAAGGTCATATCCCAAGTCCGTTCCGGCGCAATGGACCGGCGCTCACAAACGACATGCCTTCGCCTACGCCAACAACTCCCTCATTGACCTGAAGGCCGCGATCGTCCTCGATGTCGAGGCAACGCGAGCCATCCCGCAGGCCGACGTCGCGCGCGCGGCGTCGCGCGGCATGATGGTCGGTCGGTTTGCCACGTTTCAAGCGGCAGGCGTCGACCATTGCTTATTTTGATCGAGCAGGGCGAAGATGCGGTCGGTTGATACCGGCCGACCGATAAGATATCCTTGGACTTCATCACAGCTGGTTTGGCGCAAACACTCGAGCTGCTCGGTGGTCTCGACGCCCTCCGCGACCACGCCAATGTGCAGATCCTGCGCCAGCCTGATTATTGATTTTACGACCGCCGCGCTATCTGGCCGTGTCAGCATGTCGCGTATAAAGGACTGATCGATTTTGATGCGGGTGTAGGGCAATTTTAGCAAATAGGTCAGGGATGAAAATCCCGTTCCGAAATCGTCGAGCGCCACCGTCACTCCCAGTTGCAGGAGTGAATTCAGGAGCGATGATGCCGGCCCGTACTTTGAAATTAGCATCGACTCCGTTATTTCGATTTCAAGACGGCTAGGGGCAACTCTGGCCTGCGCCAGGGCCTGCACGATTGTTTGCAGGATGCTGGTGTTATGGAATTGAGCTGCAGAAAAATTCACGGCGACCCTGAGATCAGAGGGCCAGTTCGACAGCGTCGAGCAGGCGCGTCGGACCACCCACTCACCGATCGGGTGGATCAATCCGGTTTCCTCGGCAATTGGAATAAACTCAGCCGGCGAAATGACGCCCCGGACAGGGTGTTGCCAGCGCAGCAAGGCCTCAAAGCCGGTTACTCGATTCTCGCGAATATCAAAGAATGGTTGGTAGACGAGAAAAAGCTCGTCTCTCCCGATCGCCTCCTCCAGATCCCGTTGCAGCGCCCTGCGATCGCGCGCTGATTTGTCGTCGCTGACCTCAAAGAAGCGAACCGTTCCGGGCCCCGCTTTTTTTGCGCGATAGAGCGCAAGGTCAGCATTTTTCAGGAGCTCATGAGGCGTATTGCCGTCGCGCGGGGCCAACACGATTCCGACGCTCGTCGCGCCCGCGATCTCGCATCTTTCGATCAGGAATGGCTCGGCGAAAGCGCCGACGAAGCGCTCCGCGATTTCCAACGCGTCTTCTACTTTGGCCAGGTTCGTCATGATCAGCGCAAATTCGTCCCCGCCGATCCGCGCGACAATATCGGTCTCACGCGCGCATCGCTGCAGTCTCGCCGCGGCCTGAATGAGAAACTCATCTCCTGCGGGGTGGCCGAATTTGTCGTTCACTTCCTTAAAGCGATCGAGATCAAGGAGAAAAACCGCGAATTCCTCGCCCGAGCGAGCCAACCGGTTGAGGGCAGCTTCGAGGCTTTCGTTGAAGGCGAACCGGTTCGGCAACTGGGTGAGGGGATCCCGCCGGACCCTCCTTTCAGCTTCCAATTGAGCAATGGTGCGCTTCGTGAATTCGAAAGAATTGGCAAAAACGCCGCGCAAAAGCACGAAACCATAGGCCACAACAAGGATGGCGACGAGCAGATAGACGAAATCGCCATTTCTGCCAAGGCAGATTGCCGTACCCATAAAAATTGGAGCCGTGAATGCAACCGCCGCCACCGGAATCGTAGCGAAGGCGAATGCTCCGCCCGCGAGCATCCCGGAGCAAAGACATGTGATCACGAGTTGGCCGCCATTCGAGGCGTCGGCGAAGAAAGCCACGGGAACGACCGCCCAGGCGGTCCCAAGAACGAGCGCATTTCGCACCAGCCGATGCATGGCCTGTCGGGAGACGAACTGCGGCTTCATAATCCGTCGTGATAAACGCGCCTTCAAGCCTATCGATAACGCGCCGCAAACCACGGCAGCTGCCCAGATCAGGGCATAGTTTCGGTCGGGCGAGTACCAGAGAGCAATCACGAGCACCGTCGCATTGCAGGCGTTGGCCAGCATTATTCCTAGCGAATAACCAAGCACGAGAGAGATCTGCTCCGCGCGAATGTGCCCTGCGACCGCTTCATCGGTCGCAGGGCCGCCGAAAGCCGCCAGATCCCCCGCGAATAGCTTCGAGAGATACGAGCTCAGATATGTCCTCATCTGGGACCCCCGCAGGACTGTCTCTAACGTTGCCGCCAGTGCTGGAAGGTCGCGGCAAACATTTGAGAAAAGATAAATTCTTGAAGTTCGCCACGATCGGCGCGGCATGGGGTGGCCGAACGTATTATTTAGCGGTGTCTAAGATGGGGCCAAGAGCTGGGCCGCCCCCGTATCCTCTGTAACCGCAAACGCGGGGGCACAGTTCTGTACGTTGCGTACTGATCTATGCTTTTGATCGATCGCCGAATTCAGTTAACCGGCCATGATGGCAGCCTGTGCGCGATCTGAATTAGACGGTGGGCGGTATGAGATCGACCGTGCTCTATGAAGATGAGATGCGCGGACGCATCGCAAGTTACGATCGCATGCGCCGACGAGTTTCTCTATCGATGGCCGCCCGATATCTCGCCGCTTTCCCGCGCGATATCCGATAGAACGAAGCAATGCTGCGGGTTCATCGCAAGAAACGCACGATACGAACGCAGGGGCAGGTCTAATGTCGCCAAGGCCAATAGAGGTGATGTGTGGACAGGACGATCTCCGCATTCCTCTAACTAACCGGTGTTCCATTCCCGAGACCTAAGGTACGAGCGCTGGCGGCAGAAGGCGCTTGAGGCGATGGCCGGCTCTTTCCTCGTCGAGCCAAGGCGGGACTGCTACCCTCGCTCCTACGGAGCAATCGTGGGTGTTTTCATGCGCAATCGTGACCTTGTCTCCGACAGCTTCCTGACACTGACCGCGGTCGGTCTGGTGGTGCTCTGCTCGAGCCTGCTCGCCTTTGCGTTCACTTAAAGCGACCGCGCTCGTTAGTTTCGCCTTGACTATGATCTTTTCGGAAAACAGGTGCCCGGATCACACTCTAACCTTCGCGGGGAGCGGTGAGATGAGCAATTTCAGCCAGGAAAGCGTGCTCAGCGTCCATCACTGGACCGACAATCTCTTCAGCTTCACCACCACGCGGAATCCATCGTTCCGCTTCCGCAGCGGCGAATTCACTATGATCGGGCTCAAGGTCGACGAAAAGCCGCTGATGCGTGCCTACGGCCTCGGCAGCGCCCATTACGAGGACCGTCTGGAATTCTTCTCGATCCAGGAGCCGAACGATCCCTTAACCTCGCGTCTGCAGCATTTGAAGGAGGGTGACAGGATCACCGTGAGCCGCAAGGCGACCGGGACGCTGGTCATCGACAATCTCGAGGATGGGCGCAATCTCTATCTGATCGGCACCGGCGCTGGTATTGCTCCGTTTCTGAGCGTGATCAAGGATCCTGAAACCTATCTACGGTTCGAGAATGTCGTGCTGCTGCATGGCTGCCGCCGCGTCGCCGAGCTCGCCTATGGTGAGATGATCACGGAAAAACTGCCGAGCGACGAGCTGGTCGGCGACTTCGTGCGCCACCAGCTGATCTATTATCCGACCGTGACCCGCGATCCTTTCTGCAACCGCGGCCGGATCACCGACCTGATCGAGTCAGGTAAGCTATTTACGGAAATCGAGCTGCCGGAACTTGAGCCGCAGCATGACCGCGTCATGATCTGTGGCAGCGCCGCCCTGGTGCGTGATACCCGCGAGCTGTTGGTGGAGAGGGGCTTTGTTGAAGGGCAGCCACGGCAAGCCGGCGCAATTCGTGGTCGAAAACGGCGTTTGATCCGTAGCCCTTGATTGTGTGAGATCGAACCGGGGCCTGAACTATCACCGTCGCCCGCCGGTGGCCCTGAAAGGGTGCCTGTTCTTTACCCACGCTTGCAGCCTCGGAAGTTTGGCACCTTTGGCGATCTGGCCGCGCACTTTACTCACGCTGCACCGGCAGGGGCGTCCGCTGTCACGTGCCATGCCGCCGTCGCTATCACTGCCCCTCGTGTCGGGTACTCCCTTAACCGGTCTAGTCGCCCGCGGGCCACGATCAGCAGAAGTCGGAGGTCGAGCACCGCACGCTATTCCGCTATTCGATCTGACTTCACAGCCCGACCCGCTCCAAGTTCTGTTGAGGGCGCGTGCGGCTGGCTGACGGGGGACGCGCCCCGTCGAGATCATGGAGCCGCCTCTTGGTGGAAAGCTCGCGAGCCCCCCTAATCTTCTGATTGTACTCGCCGACCTCCGGATGCGCGCGGCAGCACGCCGTCCACCATAGCAAGGGAAATGGCCGCGGCTTTAGCGAATTGCTCAAGCCAAGATATCGGCGGGCTCAAGCCGACGCGAACTGAAGGACACGGATCTTCCAATGCTCGAGCGTTTGAAACGACGAGGCGGTGTAGAGCGGAGCTAGAATGCAATAACCGGCGAATGGCAGATGGTAGAATTTGTCAATCGGCGTTCAAAATTGACGGGGCGGGGCGCATTGCCTCATCAAGAATGTTACCGGAGAACTGACCGTCAGGATTGGGGCGGCGATACCGAATCGGATCGGTATCGTCGATGGCAGGACGGATCAGCATGGGTGCGCGGCGCGAGATCACGGCAGCAGTGGTAGACCGCTATCGATCGGCAGGGCGGGCAGATAAGGGGCGCATTCTCGACGAGCTTTGCGCAGTGACGGGCTGGCATCGCAAGCACGCGGTTCGGGCGCTTACCATCCATGTTGCAATTTCGCCGGAGGTCCGCCGGCCGCGAAGGCCGACCTATGGCGCTACGATCAAGGATGCGCTGGTGGCGCTAATGGGAGGCCTCGGATCGGATCTGCGGCAAGCGGCTCCGCGTAATGATTCCGACGTTGCTGCCTTCGTTGGAGCGGCATGGCCGGCTTAAGCTCGACCAGGCCGATCGAGCCCTGGTGCTCGGCGTCAGCGCAGCCACGATTGATCGCCTGCTGGTCGAGACCAAAATTGCGGCGGCCGGCGGTAAGCGCCGGCGGGTCGGCTTTTATTCGGCGGTACGGCGTGAAGTTCCGATCCGGACGTTCAACGACTGGCACGATCCGCCGCCGGGGTTCTGCGAGGTCGACATGGTGGCTCATGGCGGCACATCTGTAACTGGCTCGTTCATTCAGACGTTGACAATGGTCGACGTCGCGACGGGTTGGACCGAATGCATGCCGCTGGTGACGCGCGAGAGCGGCCTCGTCGTGCGAGCCATGGAGCGCGCACAGAACCTGTTTCCTTGGCTCATTCGCGGCGCCGACTTCGACAACGACAGGGCGTTTATGAACGATGTCGTCGTGCCCTGGTGTCGCGCGCAAAAGATCGTGGTAACACGCTCGCGCGCCTACAAGAAGAATGATCAGGCTTTCGTCGAGCAGAGAATGGCGCGGTCGTCCGGCGACTTGTGGGATACGGTCGCTTCGACGGCGTCGAGACGACACGCGTGCTGGAACGCTTGTGAGCTGCATCGCGGCTGCACACCAACTTCTTCCAGCCGTCCTTCAAGCTGAAGGACAAGCGACGCGAGGGCGCCAAAGTGATCAAGCGCTATCATGTTCCAGCCACGCCCTATGAACGCGCACTGGCGCATCCGAGGTTGAGCAAGGTCGTCAAAGGGGCGTCCTCGAGAGCTTTATCGCACGCTCGATCCTGTGGCCCTGCTGGCCGAGATGAGAGACGCCCAGGCGAGCTTGGCACGCGCGTCAGCGCCCGAGCGGGCAAGCTCGCGGCAGCAGCCAGCCCACCGGTACCGACAACGAACGCAGCAGCGTTCGCGAAGAGGCTCGGCAATGATGTGCATTTGGGGGAGTTGCGCATCATCCATCGGCGTCTGCACAAGCCATACAAAAAGCGCATGAGAATGCCATCAATGCTCGATCCGCACCTCGCCGACATCGAGCGCTGACTGGCGGCCGAGCCCCGTCTGACCGCGCTGGCAATTCTCGGTCCGGCGCAGCACACCATCGTGCAGCGATTGTTGCGATCGCTCAGACGCAAGGCAGCCGAGACGATCATCCCGCGCACGGCTGAGGGTACGGCACTGGCCGGTGATCCCGGGACCGGGGCCGCCGCTGCGTGTGATGGGCACTCCGCGACTTGCCCAGTCCCTCCGATCCTGCGAGCAATGACGCAACCTCGGACCGGCCGACATTGGGGGCTACATCCGTCAAGCGAAAGTAACATCCTCAGGTGAGGCAATACGCAGGGTAATCTTACGGGGCGATCGCGATTAGACCCTCGACGGCAACGCGCACGATCTCGCTCGAACCCGGATTCCACTACTGCAAGATTTGCATTTGAATCCGTGGGACAGTCTCGGAGGATCTGAGCCTCGTCCACGTCGCGGGAGATGAGCCGATCAGGGCCGAGGCCGAACGCCTTGCTGGAACGCGCCGGCCGGTCCGTCGATTGCTAAGAGGACTTCGGACCCCGACGTGTTTTGCGTCCCACAACGTAGATTTGATCGGTGCCGAATCTTGCGTCTGTATTGCTCGACGAGCTATTGCCTTATGGCCGCATGTGACCGACGCCGTTAGAACTTTGCTCGCTTCCGCTCCCAATGCGAAAGCCCTGTTGCTGCTGCCGCCCCAACTTTGGATACCAATTTTATTGACTATCGCGCCCTTCCACCGGATATTCACGAGCAGCATGATGTGCCGCTCGGGGCCACCCTAATGAGAACGAACGATCGAAGCGTGACGAGCAACATGCAAAATCGCATGTCTCATCGCTGCGTCTCGGCGGCGACCGGCGTCTGTTGTTGATTCGTATCGACAAATCCAAAGCGATCGACAACCAGACAAGGAGCGCCGGAGTTCGGCGATTGAGCACTTATGTCCCAAGCCTATGTCATCGAAGTATCGAATCGAACCGCGGGCATCGTTGTCAGCGAGGAGCGCGGCGTTCGCTTCTTCTCATCCGAACGTGCCTTTGACAGCCTTGACGGCGGTCATTTTGGCTCCGCCCGTGCCGCGGAGCGTGCGGTGAGGGCGCTTATCGAGCAGCGGCGGCAGGTCCGGCACTAAGCAGCCTTGAATTGGACCCATCAAGCATCGTTGCAATATCATTGAGGAGAGTCGGATGATTACCCGTAGCCGCTGGTGTAGATGGATTGCTGCGTCGTTGGTCGGCGCGGTTGTTTTCATCTCAACGGCTGCCTCTGCCGGTCCAACACTCGACAGCATCAAGTCGCGTGGTCTTATCAAGGTCGGGGTCGGCACCACGCCCGGGTTTTTCGCGCCAGACAGTAGTGGCCGGTGGCAGGGCTTCTTCATCGACTATGGACGCGCCTTGGCGATCGCGGTCTTTGGTGACGCAGACAAGGTGGAGTTCACGAGCTCGTCGCCGCAACAGCGTCTGCCGGCGCTCCAATCTGGCGAATTCGATGTCCTGCTGTCCGGCGTGACTGTTACGATTACACGCGCGTTCAAGCTCGGGTTCCATTTTGGGCCGACCATCTTCTATGACGGGCAGGGGATTCTGGTCCGCAAAGACGTCGGCGTGACGTCGGCATCTCAGCTCGACGGCGCCACGATCGGCATTCAGAGCGGTACAACAGGCGAGCTCAACATCGCAGATTTCTTCCGAAAGAGTCAGCATAAGTTCACTCCGGTCACGATCGAGGACACCAGCGAATTCGTTTCTGCCCTTCAGTCCGGCCGCGTGGACGCGATCACGCAGGACTCGTCAGATCTGGGCGCAAAGCTCACCCAGCTGGAGAAGCCGAATGACTACGTCCTGCTACCGGAGCGACTATCGAAGGAGCCACTGGCGCCGGCGGTGGCCAGTGGGGACGACCGCTGGCTTGAGATCGTCAATTGGACCGTGAATGCGACCATTCAGGCCGAGGAATGGGGCATCACCTCCCAGAACATCGACAGCTTCCTGAAGTCGGACGATCCAGCCATCCAACGTTTTCTGGGTGTCGATCCCTCACTGGCGCAGGCAATCGGGCTCGATCCGAAATGGGCCTACAACATCATCAAGACGGTCGGCAATTATGGCGAGATCTTCGATCGCCATCTCAAGCCGCTCGGCTGGGAGCGCGGCTATAACAGGCTGTGGACCAGCGGCGGCCTATTATATTCTCCGCCGTTCCGCTGACATGCGTCACTCATGAGCGCTGCGCCCGAAACATCGCGCGCGGCGAAGAAACCGGGCATGCAGCGCCAGGTCTCGGGCTGGTTGGGTCCAAGGCCGGGGTTGCAGCTCGTGATCGTGGCGGGCGTCCTCGCTGTCGTCATCCTGCTCGGAGCTAACATCGCGACCACCATGGCGCGGATCGGGGTGACACCGGGCTTCGACTTCCTGGAACGCGCGGCCAATTTTGAGATCGGGGAGGGCATGATTGCCTTCCGTGCCGGCGATAGCTATGCGCGGGCCATCGTGGTCGGTCTCTTGAATACGGCCAAGATCTCGTTGCTGGGCTGCTGTCTGGCGACGATCCTTGGTGTCTCGCTCGGTATGATGCGGCTTTCGGGCAACCTGATGCTATCTGGTCTTGTGCGCTGGTATGTCGAGATTGTACGCAACACCCCGCTGTTGTTGCAGCTGTTCTTCTGGATCGCTCTCGCCCACGCCCTGCCGCCGCCGCGTCGCGCCATCACCTTGCTTGATGCCGTCTTCCTGACAAACCGCGGTGTGTACGTGCCGGGCATCGTCATAAGCGATCTCTCGGTCGGAGCGATGCTGGTTGCGCCCGCTGTGTTCGGGGGCTGGATTTGGCTCTTTCGGCGCGGCTGGAGCCAGAAGCGGGCAGGTCTGCAGGCTCCGCTGCCGGCCTCCGCCTTGAGCATTCTTTCGATCGGTGCGGTGCTCGCAGTAGGCGGCACAAAAATTGGTATCGAAGTGCCGGCGATCAGCGGTTTCAACATTCGAGGCGGCTTCAGCCTGACGCCCGAATTTGCCGCGCTCCTGGTCGGACTAACCGTGAAATTTTCTTCGATCATTGCGGAGATCGTCCGCGCCGGCATCCTATCGGTCAGCCGGGAACAATGGGACGCTGCAAGTGCCCTGGGACTTCATCGCGGCAAGGTCATTCGGCTGGTCGTCCTGCCACAAGCCTTGCGCGTCATCACGCCATTGACGACCTCGAACTATCTCGATCTCGTCAAGGACTCCAGTCTCGCTGTCGCGATCGGCTATCCGGATCTCATGAACATCGTCAACACCACCGCCAATACGACTGGGCAGGCGTTCGAAGCGCTGCTGATCGTCGTAGTGCTCTATCTCGCCCTGAACCTCGCCGTCTCGGCGTTGATGAATCTCTACAACCGCAGGGTCGCGTTGCGCGGGGAGCGGACGGCGTGACGGCGATCGAGGCTGGAAGGCTGCGTCCAAGACGTCAGGAGCGGCTCTGGCTACGACTGCGGACGGGTCTGTTCGGGACCTGGCTGAATTCAGCCATCACGGTGATCGTAGGCCTGCTCGTCTTGTGGCTTCTGCCGCCACTGCTCCGCTGGCTGGTGCTTGACGCGACCTGGCACGGAACTTCGGTGGACTGCCTGGCGCATGACGGCGCGTGCTGGGCATTCGTCGCAGCCAAGCTGCGCTTCATCATCTTCGCGTTTTATCCGGTCCAACTCGTGTGGCGCCCGGCACTTGTGTGTCTCCTGCTCGCTGCCTTAGTGGCCGTTACCGCCATGCCGCGCTTCTGGCGGCGCGGGCTCGTGCTCGTCTGGCCGGTCGTCATTGTCCTGTGTGGGCTATTGATGGCCGGCGTACCTGGGCAGTCGCCGATTTCATCGAATCAGTGGGGCGGGCTGCCTGTAACCCTGCTGGTCTGGGCGGTCTGCTTTGCCGTGTCGGTGCCGTTGGCGATCCTGCTGTCGCTGGCGCGGCGATCCAGGATGCGTGCGCTGCGGTGGCTTGCGATCGGCTACATCGAGTTCATGCGAGCGATACCGATGGTCGCAATCCTGTATTTTGCCACGCTAATTTTGCCCATGGCGCTGCCGGCGGGGCTCTCCACCGACAAGATGCCGCGCGCGATGATCATGATTTCGCTGTTCTGGACGGCCTATATCGCCGAGGTGATGCGCGGCGGTCTGCAGGCCGTTCCGATCGGTCAGGAGGAGGCCGCAATCTCGCTTGGATTGGGTTATTGGCGGGCGATGCGGCTGGTCATCCTGCCACAGGCCGTGCGTATGGTGGTCCCGGGTCTGGTCAACCAGGCCATCGGCTTCCTGCTCGCGACGTCCTTGCTTGCCGTCATCGGCATCGTCGACATCCTCAACGCAGCCAAGGCGGCAGCGACCGATCCGAACTGGCTTGGATTTTACAAGGAGGCATTTCTGGTCGTGGCCATGCTCTATTTCGCGATCGGATATAGCGGCTCGCGTTACAGCCTCTGGCTCGAGCGGCGCCTTGGTCGCTCCGATCCACATTGAGGCTTGCGGATCTACGTGACCGTGGTGCCGATTCGCCAGTCGAAGGGCGAGGCGCGGTTGGTTGCCATCGACGTGATCGAAGCGCGCGATCGTCTGAGCGCTCGCGCGCGGTAGGCAGGGATTGCGGGTCACAGGACGAATCGCCAGGTCGACTGATGTGGCCCTGCGGGCACTGTATCCTGGCGGACTACCAGGAAGCGACAAGCGACCTGGATCCGCTTTGGCCTAAGCCTGCTTGGTCAGGATTACGTGCCGAGCACCGCGCCGATCTCCAGCAATCGCTGGCGAGCCGCACCGTCCTCGCTGTGCCGGTAGGGTCCAGAAACACGAATTTGATGTGGCGTCGCTCCGGTTACCGCCTTCAGAAAGCGACGCAAGCTGCGCGCGTCGGAATTCGGCGATCGATTCGACGCTATCGTCGGTGCTCTGGAGCTTGCGAATGGCCGCCGTCACGAGTTTGCGCTCGCGCGATTGGCGGAAGCCACCTTCGGCTAGGAAGCGGCGTCCCATCGTCGAGGGGCTGACGCCTGCCCGCTGGGCAAGATCCTTCAGGTGAACAGGGCTCGGATCGTGCAAATCCTTACGCATGTGCAACAAGCTACTTTCATGCTCGATGAAGTCGAGCCACAAGCGGAAGCACTCCCAATGCGGATTGGCGCCGGCGCGATTGGCGGTGCGGCGGCCGAGCAAGGCGCGGGGGACCCGCATTCCGGTGACCGGGCCCAGTGGCCAATCGAAGCGCCAGAGATATACGAGCACGCGGTAGTCGCGGAAAGGGCGAGACATTGTGATGATTCCCAAACCAGCCGAGAACGCCACACAGTTCACTAGAGCCGTCGCAAGGCCCGCTCCGAACAGTTCTAGACGTGGCAGGCCGAGTTTACCGCAGATCAAGAGATAGGCTAGCAGTGCATTGATGGGTATGGCCGCGAGCGTGATCCACAGGACCAGCGCTGGCCTGTTGAGCGCGACCGTGAAACTGCGGATAACCGAGAAGCACAGTGCGGGCAAGATGCCACAGGCAAGTCCCAACATATATTGCTGAGCAAGCTATGCCGTAGCTGGCGCTTGGCCAAGCGCAAGCACGATTCTTTCGCCCCGCGCCAACAAGCCCATCATTGAGACCCACAGGACAAGCGCGGCCCAGAGACCCATGCGCAGCGAGCGCCTCACAAGGTCCGGGTTGCTAGTTAGCCCCAAAGGCTTCCGCGGCAAGCGGTCCCACCGCAGACAGAACGCCAAACCCGAAGGTGAAGCGGACGGACAAGAGCGTGCCGACGAGCGCGACTGCGGCAACTGCCTCGGTGCCGAGCCTTCCGATCAAGGCAAGATCGGTCGTCATTATCGCGACCTGCCCAAGCTGTGTCAGCACCAATGGCACCGCGAGTTTCGCGGTTTCCCGGAGTTCGGCAGTGAGGTGATGATCAGCTACCCATTTCGGCAGTCGGCCACGCCACGATGATATGGGTTGTGTTTCGGCTTTCTTTTCCACGAAGTCAGGCTGCTCCGTTCTGCCTCGTCAAACGAAATCGATTTTTGCTCCGCTGAGAGGCGTTTCTCGCGTGGCAAGGTCGAGCCTCATACCCATCGCACGATATTCTCTCTCGGGGCAAAAGTGGCGATCGTCGCTATCGCCGTCCGTCTGTTGTTTCGAGCTGCGTCTGGTTCAAGACATCGATGTCCCAGGCGCGACAGTAAGAAAGGAAGTATTCCGGCAGCGCAGCGAAAGGCGATTGGGCTTTCACGAAAAGCTCGCAAAATAAGATTGGCACGTCGGTTGCTTGAGATGCTGGGCTAATCCGTTACGACACCATCCGTCTAAGAGTTCAGATGCAACTTGCTCGATCAATCAAAATCAGTGCCATTCTGATGCCGTCACTCCTGTCAGTTGTGCGCCGGCCACGAGGACGACACTCATCTCCGGTTGCTGCGGGTTCTGGACCAGGACAGCGCTGCACCTGCAATTGGACGGACTGGTGCAAGTCAAGAGCGACTGCGTACCACGTTCGACAAGTGCGGGCAGATCGGTCCGGCGCACGTCAGGCGGCAGCGCGTCAGACTGCAGCCGAAGCTGGGAGATGTAGCAGCTGCGGGTGCGGAGCCAATGTTGTCAATGCAAACAGGCGGCGTGACGCCGTCGGTGGTTGCTCCATAGCGATGAGGCTGTTTCGGCCGAGGTTTTGATCTTCTGAACGAAAAGAGGGCATCATGGCGAATACCAGTAGCGCGGCCGGAAAGGGCGCGGGTGTACCTGCCGCTCGCGGGACGATTTTGGTTTGGTCTGATTATCCATTCCGTGATTGAAGGAGGGTGCTATGCAGCAAACCATCGACGGCAAGATCGGACTGGATGGGACTTCGGGCGACATCCGGAAAACCGCGAGTTCGTTTTTGAAGTTCCGCGGGATAGATCATATAGCCATTGCCGTGCTCGATCTTGAGGCGTCAATTCTCTTCTTTCAGGACGTGCTGGGTTTCGAGTTGAAAGGCCGTTCTCACATCAAGGGGGAGGCGACAGGCATGCTTTATGCTAACCTCGAGAGCGGTGGTATCAGGTTTGTTTTGTGTCAGGGCACTGAGCCAACCTCTCAGGTCTCAGAGCTGGTGCGACGTAACGGTGTTGGAGTTGCTCACATTGCTCTTGAGGTCGACGACGTGGATGCTGCTGTGCAGACCCTAAAGTCCCGCGGTCTGGCATTTGATACGAATGTGATTCGTGGTCCTGGACTGGCGCAGACCTTCTCGAGTCGCTCCATTGAAACGGGGCTTAGCTTTGAATTCATTCACCGAGATGGAGAGAGTGGCCTCCTCGAATCGAATGTTCAGCAGCTTTTTAGCCAGCTTGAACAGTCGGGCAAATATTGACGGAAGAGGCAGGACCTCCGGTCGTGCGCGTGCTCCAACATCTCCATCGCCTAGCCCCTCTTTCAAGGCTGCCTAATAGGTACCCGGCTGCAAAGTTCAGCGATCACATGCTTGAGCGTGCTGTCGTGTCCCTCTTTCTCAGCTTTCACACTTGCGTCTGCGGGCCCATTCGCCGGTCGGCTCGGCTGGAGTGTGAAGATAGCGCATGGATCTTCCCCGTTGCACGCCGGCACGCGTTTTGGCCGCGGAATTGGGCTCGTCGCGGTAACATCCGGCGTGTCGCAAGTGTTGAAGAGCTAGCGACCTCGCTGAATGCTCAAGTGGTGGACTGGCTATTTTCTGTTTTTAATCCGTTCGCATTGCCAGCAGATGTGTTTGGGCGAGTTCGTCAAGGCGCTTTCAAGTGCCACGACGGCCCGTTGGCGCGGTGTGCGGGAACAGCGGCAACCTCTTGGGCGCTGTTGGCTCAAGACACCGAATATGCCGGCACCCATCGCATCGATGGTGGTGCGGACACCAGTGACCGGGTTGTTCAACCCCACGTCTTGATTACGCCCACCGATACGGCGGCAACTCTTAACCTCAAATGCTGCGAGGCTGAAGTTGAGGGATTGCGCGAGCTTCTGACCGTTTTGGCGCGTGGAGAGGAGCTCAGTGCCTGTTCGCAGGCGCTAGTACGTCGACGCGAGTTTCCCGGATATCGACGTCCGGATGCGGTGAGCTGCCTGCGGGGGGATCGATCCGCGCAAGATCTGTCAGCGACGACGCCCGCCCTGGACTTTGGGCCGTATCATTCCAGCCGGTCATGTCTGTCCAAGGCTGTTGTGGGCGATGACGTTGTCGCAATCAGGTGCTTGGAGGTGTCGTCTAGCCGCTCGGGCTTGTCGGGGGCTCTCTCCTTGAAATCGGTCATTGGCGTGTGGCGACAGGTACGGAGGATGTCGGTGTTTGGTTCGGCGGCTCAGATGGTCGGCCTGTGGACGCGCGGGCAATCGCGAGGCATTCCGGCATGGATATAGGCCGCCGCCTCCCCCCCTTAACCGAAGCTGAGGCGCGGTGCACAACAGTTGCCCGTGAATTGTTGGCATCTCGTGAAGAGTTCTGGCGACAGCGACTAGAGCAGTTCAGGATAGTTCAGCTTCCGTTTTCGTCGTCGTTAGAAGGCAAGACTCCGGCGCCGTGGCAGTCGAGTGCTTGGCTCATGCCGAGTGCGTTGGCTGAGCTCCCCCCCAGTGATCGTACAGAACATTTGTTAACGGCCTGGTTGATCTATCTCGCCCGCACTACGGGGGAATCAGAACTTCAATTGGGATGGTCTGCCGCGCCGCATGGATCGCGAGCCGGCGGGAAGGCCGTGGAAGTCCTTCTCGCGACCGCCGTGCCAATGGTGGTTGCTATAGATCTAAGTGGTGACTTTGCGCAGGCGCGCAGAGCGGTGGCGACCGAATGCGTTCAGCTGAGAGAGAACGACAGCTTTGCCTGGGATCTTGTCACGCACTGCCCCACGTTGCGGAGTGCAGAAGTGCTGCGATCGCGGCGCCCCTGGCCGATTGGCGTTACAGTTACGGAAGAGAGCTGTTCTGCTGCTGAACATTCAGCTTCGAGCCCCAATTCTGAGATAGCTCGCTCCGGTGAGTTGCTGACGCTCGAGATTTGCGCTCTCGATGGGCGCTTCCGATGGCACTTTGACAGTAGTCGCTTTGCTCCCAAGCAGATCGACTGTATGACGCAGCATTTGCACAATCTGTTGCGTGCTGTGATGGTTGATGCGCAGCAGCCGGTGGCGCGCATCGGGCTGCTATCGTCCGATGAGCGCAGCTACCTCTTGGAGAAGCTGAACCGGACGGCGGCGCCTTATCCTTCGGACCGGTGTATCCATGAGCTGTTCGAGGCGCAGGTCCGAAAGACGCCGGGTGCGGTAGCCGTGGTCCATGCTGACGCGCGCTTAACCTATGGCGAGCTCAATACTCGGGCGAACCGGCTCGCGCATCATCTGATCGCGCTTGGGGTGAAGCCGGGTGATCGCGTCGGGATAGTGCTTGATCGATGCATTTCTCTTGTTGTCGCACAACTGGCAGTTCTGAAGGCGGGCGGGGTCTATGTACCGATTGATCGCGGCGTTCCAGTTGGGCGACAAAGCTGGATTATGACCGACTGTGCTGTGCGTCTAGTCCTCGTAGGTGACGAGAATGAGGGCCGGCTTGAGGTCGCGATTCCTATCTTGGCCATTGAGCCAATTATGGCTGGAACAGGGCGTAGTACCGATCCTGGCCTGGCATTGACCGCCGAGGCTCCGGCTTACGTGATGTACACCTCCGGGTCGACCGGCCTTCCGAAGGCGGTGGTTGTTCCTCATCGTGCTGTCAACCGTCTCGTCATCAACAATGGCTATGCGGAGTTCACCTCGAGTGATCGCGTGGCCTGGGTAGGCAATCCCGCCTTTAGTATCAGCACCCTGGAAGTCTGGGCGCCACTGCTACACGGTTCGCGCGTAGTTGTGATTCCACACACAGCTGTGCTGCAACCGGATGTGCTGCGGACTCTGCTTCGGCGGCACCGCATCACCGTCCTGCATTTGACCGCCGGGTTGTTCGGCCAGAGCGTTGATGAGTTAGGCCCGGTGCTAGCGAGTTTGCGATTTCTACTAGTTGGTGGTGGCGCGGTCGACGTGGCGGCCGTAGCACGGGTTTTGAGCCGAAGCCGACCGCAACATCTCTTGCACTGCTACGGTTCAACCGAGACGTCGGCCTTTGCGACGGTCTACGAGATCACCGCCATTGATCAGACAGTCCGCCGACTACCTATCGGCCGTCCGATCGCGAACACGCAGGTATATCTGCTTGACGGTCATGGTGCGCCGGTTCCGTTTGGCGCGGTGGGCGAGCTCTATATCGGCGGGGCGGGAGTGGCGCGCGGCTATCTGAACCGGCCCGAGCTGACGGCGGAGCGATTCATCGCCAGTCCCTTTGTCGACGGCGACCGGCTGTACCGCACTGGCGACCTGGCGCGCTATCTGCCGGACGGCAATCTTGAGTTTTTGGGCCGCAATGACGATCAGGTGAAGATCCGCGGCTTCCGCATCGAGCCCGGCGAGATCGCGGCGCGGCTCGCCGAG
>NZ_JBANBA010000129.1:0-24187 GCF_059803475.1 Bradyrhizobium sp. UFLA05-89
TGCGACGATGTCCGTGCTGTACTGCTCTCATCCAAAGACGTACCGTGCGGATGATTTTATGACACAGTAAGATTAGTTGCCAATGATTAAAATCAAAGTACATTGGATGACTCAGCTCGAAATATGTCCCAAAAATTCGCTGCGCCTTGGCGACGAGGCTCCTCCTCTAATTCTGCCTCTGGATCCGACATCGCCGTTATCCGGCTTCCTGCATCATGGCCAGGCCGTCGTCGATCGTAACCGTGCGGATTGCAATGTTCGTGTCCAAGTCCCGTTGAAGCCGATGAAGCCGATCGCCCCGCAACAGACCTCTCGCGCCACCCGCTCGATCTCCGCAATAATTTGCATCGATGGGTGTAGTCACCGCCGACTTGCGCGCTGTGACACACGCTCGGGTCGAGAGAGGATCCTAACATTACAGTTGTTTTTTTTGCTTTGAGGTGAGCGCGTTGCGCGGTCGCCTGGTGAACTCGGCGCCAGCAAGACCAAGCGATGATGTGTGCGGGCTGAATACGCTTTCGAGCGAGTCGGATGGCAATGCGGCGAATTTCCTGGATTGACCAACGGATCAGCGGCGGGGTGGTTGTACTTTGGCTTTTGCCGGATGACGGTGTTTCGTTTTTTTGGGCGGCGGCGGATTGGCGCGATGCCATCATGGCAAAGGCGAGCATCACCAGGGACACATGACGGTGCCAGCCATGCCAGGATCTTCTCTCGTTGTGATCGAGCCCGAATTCGTTTTTCGCGGTCTCAAAGCTGTCCTCGATCGCCCATCGATGGCCTTCGATCGCGACCAGCGTTTCGATGGATGTTCCCGCTGGACACCAGGTGGTGAAGAAGGCGAGGTCATCATCGGCGATACGACGACGGATCAGTAGACCACGCGTCCACAAGCCATCATTAGCACTGTTGAACTGCTCGGCCTCGAGATCGGCCAATTCGAGATAACACCAATCGTGTAGTCGCGGCCCTTTGGTTCCGGCTCCCGCCGACAGACGCTTCCAGTCAGCGCCGCGTCCGGGCTAATGTCTGCAGCCGTACCGGCGACCGGCGGTCGCTTGCTCCAGGATCGAAACACATGAGCACTGCACGCATATTGCTCGGCTTGAAAACCAGCAACCTGAAACGCGGAGGACCACCTCTGCTGCTGGGCCGAAAGACCTCGTTGGAGAGAGTTGCTGCATTCCTGCATGATGGATAAGCGCCTGAGCGCTGCCGATGCGATGTCGCTACCAATGCCACGTCGCGATTGCCGATTACCTTAGCTTGACGCTCGAAAACTGTATCGCACGCAGTGTCACAACGGCCTGAAGCAGGCATTCTCGATTTCATCGGAAATACCCGACGGGATATCGCAATTTTCGACCGACAGCGGCTTGCGAGCCTCGACCTCCAGGATTGTCCCTGATCGGCGATTTGCTGCCCGCGAGAGCATCCACTGATCCGCATTCGGACGAATCTGCTGGATGACTGCATTCGGCGTGGCCGTCAAGGCGCCGTAGACGAGGTGCAGTCGAGGAATGGGGTTGAAGTGGTGCCGCAGCCTAAAACGGTGAAGTTCACCGGGAGACGCTGATCGCTGGTCTCGCCAAGGCGCACGGCCAGCGGCGCCTGGAGGAGAAACTGCTCGCGCTGTCGAAGCCAAAGCTGCTGATCGACGACGAGCTCAGCACCGTGTTCGCCGATCCAGTGGCCGCCACCGCTCGCCATTAGGCGCGTCGGCAGCGGCGGACGGCGTGGCTTGTCTCTCCGCAGACCGCGTGCAACTGCTGCATCGGCTTCACCAGCGGGTGCTCATATGGATGATCGCCTCCAGGCGAGGGCGAAAGCGTCTCGCCTCGTTGCTTTCGACGCCAAGGCAGTCATCAGACCCGGAGTGTAGGGCGAGTCACCGCAGTCGCAGGGGATGACGTACGGCCCGTCGGTGTTCCTGCAGGTCGTACAGTAGCTTGCTCTCTGCGGATGTGCTCGCCGCGACAGCGCTATCTGCAAGCACCGCCCCAACCACCATACGGAATTCAGGGGCAATGAATACTGCTGGAGTTAGTAGGTGCTCTTTCTCGACCGTCAACTACGTGTATGCGCCGTGCGCGCCATGCGGACACAAGTTGGCGGGAAAGGAAAACTTGATGCGATTTGATTTCAGCAAGCTCCGCCGCGCTTCTCTTGCACTCGCTCTTTTTGCCTGCGGCACGATGGACACCGGCCGGGCCGATGATCCGCCGCGGTGCTCTGAAGGCTCCACGCAGGCAGGCCATAAGAGCGGTCCCAGACGAACGGGCGGGACAAACACCGAGCGCGCCGTCTGCAAGCGAGCTGCATCGCTTGCCGCCGGATTCGACCACCAAGCATACGCTCCATGTGCCAGGCCGGGTACTCAGCTTTGCTGCGACCGCGGGCTCGATCCGGCTATTCGACGAAAAAGGCGAGCCGCAAGCCGACATCGCCTATACGGCTTATCAGCTCGACGGGACGGACCGCACGACGCGTCCGGTCACATTCTTCTTCAACGGCGGACCCGGCTCATCTTCGGCTTGGCTCCAGCTCGGCAATGCCGGTCCCTGGCGGCTGCCGATCAACGCCGACGAGGTCACGCCTTCCACTTCTTTAGAAGCGAAGCCTAATGCGGGAAACCTGGCTCGACTTCACCGACCTCGTCTTCATCGACCCGGTCGGGACTGGCTATAGCCGCTTCGTCGCGAACGGTGAGGATGTCCGCAAGAAGTTCTTTTCCGTCGACGGCGATGTCAGCGCCCTCGCGTTGAGTATACGCCGCTGGCTTGAGAAGTACGACCGGCTCCTATCGCCAAAGTACGTCGTGGGCGAAAGTTATGGCGGCATTCGAGGACCGAAGGTCGTGCGCCAGCTGCAGACGCGTCAGGGTGTCGGAGTCAAGGGCTTGATCTTGGTCTCGCCGGTGTTTGACTACGCTCCCCCCGGGATCTTGCGATATGTCACGCTGCTGCCGAGCTATGTCGCAACAGCCCGTGAAGCCAAGAGCCAAGCGAAGGGCTCCGATCTCACCGCCGTGGAAAATTACGCGCAAGGCGAGCTCCTGGCCGACCTCCTCAAAGGTGAGGCTGACAGCGAGGCCAGCAATCGCATCGCTGATAAGCTCGCCGTGTTAACCGGCATCGACCAAGGCGTGACCCGAGCACGTGGCGGCCGCATTGACATTGGCGAATTCCGCCGCGAGCTGGATCGCCGCAGCGGCAAGGTGACCGGCGGTTATGATGCCTCGGTGAGGGGTCTGGATCCCTATCCGCATTCAGCTGCCCACCCCTTCGGCGACCCCTCGGGTGATGCGCTTGCGCCGCCGGTGACGAGTGCTGCCGTCGATGTCCTGACGCGCAAGCTCAAGTGGCGGCCGGATGGCTCTTATGAACTGCTCAATGGTGCGGTCGGAAAGGCTTGGGATTTCGGCAATACACCTCCAGAGTCGCTGTCGGAGCTGCGACAGGCTCTCGCAACGGATGCGAAGATGAAGGTGCTGGTGGGACACGGGCTTTTTGATCTTGTGACCCCTTATTTCGCCACGAAAATGGCCCTCGCTCAGTTGCCCGCCTTCGCCTCAGCGCCGCGGGTCAGGCTGCTGGTCCTCCCTGGCGGCCACATGTTCTATTCACGTGACTCCTCGCGTCAGGCTTTTCGCGCAGAAGTCGAGGCAATGATCACGTCGGAAACCGAACATTAACGCTGCGCAGATTTCGCCGTGAGTAGGGTAAGCGGTTTTGCGCTGATCGCACCCGATTTATTGATCGATGTGAGTCGCCAACAGCCGCTGATCCTTCGGCAATGCCGGCGGCGCCAATCGCGATCCTAAAGCTGGTGCTGCCGCTCTGGTGGTTGGTGCTGCTGGCGATCATGATGCCGGCTCTGACGATGATGATCGTCGTCATGCCAACTATGGCGATCATCATGCCGACGAGCAGCAGCACCACGCGAACCATCATATGGTGCCCCCGATGATCGCCGCCGGCTATGCCGGCCTTGTTCTAGTCGCGTCTGGCCGCTAGGCGCGCGCGGCGGTATTAACGAACAGGGGCGCCGCGCTGTCTGCTACTTCCTTGGGCAGCATCCTTAGCTGTTCTGCGTCGAAGGGCAGATAAGTGAGATATTTTGCGACCAGAGCGCCCACGGCTTCTGCTTGTGCTGCATCTCGTTGGCGCTTGAGCGGCTCCCTATCCGCTCGACGGGACAACCACAGCTTATGCGCCGCCCAAACCCGCGGATCTGGAGCGACGATGCGCACCGGTTCGCCTTTTTCGTCGATCGCGACAGCCTCGAAAGCGGGAGAATTCTGCAGCCAATCGAGGCCTTCGATTTGGACGGCAGTCGGGTCTTCGGGATCCGAGCCGCTCTTATCCGGTGCCTTCTTCCCGGGAGGACTCTGCATCGGCTTGATCAGATCGACGAGATAGCCGTTGCGATTCACAGCTCGGAACGTCTGCTTGGTCCGTTCGAAGCTGGTGTCAACGCGTTGAAGTATCTTCAGGAGCGAAGACTCTGAGACGTCCTCGTCCGCCACAAACGTAAGCCCGCCGCGAGCGTCGAACAGCAGGTCGATGTCTTCCGTCGTGGCCAGGCCCGGATCGATCCTGACTCCGGAAGACGCTTCATATCCGTAGATGGCGTTCGTTCCGAGAATCCGAATGCCAGAACCCAACATCCTGTAGCCATCGAGAGCGCGCATGATCCGGGCTCCGATCAAAGGCACGCGACCCAGGCCTAGCGCACGATTGACCGCCGCTTGTCGCTCCATCGTATAGCGCAAGTTCTCTAATCGGTCTTCCAACACAGCGCGCGTAGCCTCGAAGTCGGCCTTCATCTTTTCAGTTTCTGGAGAGCGCGCCCCGAGAGACCTTTGCTTCCGGAGACCTGCTTTGTCGTAGTAGCTCCGGACGAGATATTCGTGCCCTTTCGACTCTACCCATGTCAGGGAGCCCCGCTGCGCGCCGTACGCCTCCTTAGCGTCGCGCAGGGCTTGGAAGCGCTGCTGGCTGTTGATTAACTCGCGACGTTGATCATTGTTAAGTTCTTGAAATTCCATAGTTTCAACACTTTTGCCTGATTTTGTCCGCCGTTGTTGAAACAACATTTATCGGTCTATATCAATGGTTTCAACAACCCAATCCAAGATTAGGCCAGTCTGTTGAAACCAGCAACTTTGGCCTGCTTCGGACGGTCTCACGCCGTCTTGGAGCTGATATTGAAATGGGCGTTCGGCGAACCCGAATGGGTAGGCACCGCCGAAAACCGCATGGCCCGCGCGGCCGCGATCAATGCGGTTTGCGACATATGCGCCCGGGCGGTCGCGGGACGGCAGGTTTCCGAACCGGCTAAGACCGGACTCCAGATTCGTTGCCCGCCTAACGCTCGATTTCGCAAGCGAACGCGTCAAGCTGTCGCGCGGCGCCTCAAAAGAGTGCTCGCGTCGGCACGCTGCCGGCAGCCAGGGCGGCGCGCATCGCGGCGTTGGTGCGCCAACTGCGCGCGAGGGCCTCGAATGAATCGCGCCCTCGACCTGATCGACCTCAACGACTCGACGCGTTAGGGACAACCGTGCTAGAACATACAGGGAACACATATCCAGGCGGTTGCAACGCGACCGCATTGCATCTGAACTAAGCCGATGTCGGCGGCCGGTCCTGTACCGTGTCGCGCCACTCCCTCTGTTTGTGTCGAGTACGATTTCGATATGCCCCTATTCCGCCATCTGCACGACGACGCTTTTCTGGTTTTCTCACGGGACCACAAGCATCTTTATGCGGCGTGTCTCCTCGACTTGCATGAGCGGTACTTCACCGGTGCCCCTGCGTATCCGACACCTCAGCAGGTGGTCCATGCCATCTACGACGTCATGCGTGCGCATCCGTCCCTGTGGAGCGAAGGCGATGACTTCGGCGAGGCGCTTCCGGAGGTGATCTCGTCGGGCCGGCGGCGGATCCGCCGCGCCGACATTTCCGCGGGCTCGGAGAAGGGAGACAAGGCCCTCACCTTGGCCCGCCAGCTCTACTCCCGCCTGATCGCATGGCGTTGGCTCGAAGAGGAAGAATACGGCCTGCGGGTCACCGTCGACATGGCAATGGGACCGCTGCTGGTCATCCAGCGACTAGCGAGCCTGAACAAAGATCTGTCGCAGCGGTTCGGAGGACTGATCGTCCAGATCCGCCTCAACCTCGAAGCCGTCGAGAAGCTCACGCCCGATGTGACGGACCGCAAGCAGCGCGAGGCCGCCCTCGCCGTGCGAGAGGCCCGCAACCAGGCCGATCAGTTCACCAAAAGCCTCCGCGCGATCCTTGCCGACCTCAAGCGGATCCGACGGACCGTCATGGAATCAAAGACAGTGGGCGACCGTCTCGAGGCCTTCTTCGAGGAATTCGTCGATCAGCTCCTGCTCAGGGATTTCGAGTCCATCCTCACCGTCAACCACCCCTACCGCTTCAGGGACGCCATCGTCGACCTTGCCCGGAAGATCTCCTACATGCCCGAAACGATGCAAGTTCTCGCGGAGGAATACGCCAGAGCCAGCATGGCGGCGGACGTCGAGGACGGCCACATGGCCGCCGCCGACGACCTGCTCGCGATCGAGAACATCTTCGAGCAGATCGGCGAGATGTTCGAACGCATCGAGATATTCAGACGGCAGCTGGAGGCGCGGGTCAGGAACACGATCAAGTATGCCGAGCGCGGTACGCAAGGATTGGTCGGGCGCGCCGGCGACCTGGTAGGCCGGCTGGACGCCCTGCTGCGGGACGGCCGCCACGATGAGGCCACCGTGGAATGGAGCATCGAGCCGCTGCGGTCCCCCTGGTCGGAGCACCATCAGGCTCCCACCAGGCAGCCGCGCCGTCCCGTCGAGGCGAGAGAGCTCGCCGCACCCCCATCGGACCCGCTATACGAATTGCGCAAGCAATTGCGGCTCGAGTACATCGCCCGCATCGCGCCCCGCCCGGAGGACGTCCGGCGTTTCCTGGAAGGCCAGGTGCCGCCGTTCGGCACCAAGGAAGCGCGGTTTATGGAGATCGAGACGGTGGACGATTTCCTCGCATTCGACACCGCACGCCGCTACGCGCTCACCGGCGAGGTCCCGCCGCAGGTCGCCAAGGGTTTCGAACTGGAGCCGTCGCCGGAAACCCCGCCCCATGACAGCGAATGGCTCAGATGCGCGAACTTCGTAGTCAGGCGTTCAGGCGCGCTGCGCAAGGACAAGGCACATGCTTAACGAATTCGAGAACATCGAAAGGTCCGCCGGCGCGGACAAGGCCGCGGACCTGCGGAGAGCGCTCCACTTCCTGCTGCGCAGGCAGTTCGTGTTCGCGGGCGATCCGCGCACCGGGAAGATCTACAACACCATCATGGACGGCCGCTTCCGCGACGTGGTGGACGGCTTCTTCGACAGTTGCGGCTACCGCGTCCACCGCGATCCCGAAGCCCAGTGGGCCGGAGTCCTCGCGATCGACGAGGACGTGCCTCTGCCACGCATGCGGCTCGACGAGACCATCGTGACACTCGTCCTCGCCGCGCACTGGCAGGAGGAAGTCAATCTCGGCGCGATCGAGGACCGCGCCGTCGTCGTCACGACGCTGAACGCTCTGCACGACCGATACAAGGACATGGTGCAGCCCAACGGCGGCGGCGCCATCGGCATCAACCGCTTTCGCGATATCCTAAAGGAAGCCTCTCAGCGCAGTCTGGTCGAGATCGGCGACTACGACAACGAACAGCAGGACTGCGAAATCCGGATCCGGCCGATGATCAAGCTGATCAGCGGCGGCGACGCCCTCCAGCGGCTCGAGCGGTACGCCCGCAGCGAGGAGGCTCGATCGCCGCAGCCCACAGGGGAAGAAGCATGATGGAATTGCGTCATCTCGCCATGGTGAACTGGCACCTGTTCGACGTCGCCGACATCCCCGTCGCCGGCCACATCGGCGTGCTCGGCGAGAACCGATCCGGCAAGTCGACCATTCTCGACATGGCTCAGGTCGTGTTGACAGGCGGCAACAGGCGCTTCCTGCGACTAAACGCGGTCGCGGGCGACAGCGGCAAGTCGCGGAGCGGCTCCAAGCGCAGCGTCGTCGATTACTGCCTTGGGACCTTGGGCGAAGACCAGCGGCGCCGGGACGATGCGCGCACCTACGTCAGCCTCGGCTTCGAGGACACCGAGGGCGTTCGCCCGCCGATGACCATCGGCATGGCGCTCGAGGCACGCAAGGCGGACAGCAAAGAGACGGTCCTCGCCCTGTTCGTCGCCGTGGGCACGATCCTCACGTCCAAGGCCTTCATCGAGCACAGGGGGACCTCGCAATTCCCGGCTCAGTGGGAGGACGTGCGCGGGCGCATCGTGGCCGCAGTGGGCGAGCAGAATTTCATCAATCACCGCGACCGGGCGGGAGACTACGTCCGCGAATACATGCGCCATCTGCTTCCGCATGCACCCTACGGCGAGCAGAACGCGAGCGCCCTGCAGAAATCGATCGTCAACGCGATGACGCTGGATCACAACCAGACCGCTACGCAGTTCGTTCGGACCTACATCCTGGAAGATAGTCCGATCCGGATCGGGGAGTTGCGCGAGTCGATCCAGACCTACAGGAACATCAGCGAGACCATCCGTAAGATGCGCCTCAAGCTGGAGGCGCTGAAGGAATTGAGGACGATCCTCGCGGCGCTGGCAGAGGCCTTCGAAACGAAATTCCGCGAGCAGTGGATCGCAAAGCGCGCCGAGTGGCTCGCCGCCCGGGCGACCAACCGGGACTGGAGGACCAGGCTGCACCTTGCGACCGCGCAGCGCGATGCCGCTGCAGGCGAACTTGCGTTCCTCGCCGAAGACATCAAGGCGATCGACAAGGAGGTCGAACGGCTTACCGAAGCCATCGCCGAGCACGATGCCAAGACCGGCAGAAAATCGTTCCAGCAGACTGCGTCGGTAGCTGCCCAGGCGGCGCAGCGGGCCGCCGCGGATTTCAAAGCGCGCCTCGACGCGATCCGGCGTCTGCAGCCGCTGAGCGCCATGCGCGGCCAGGGCTTCGACGATTTCATCCCCGTCGTCGACAATTTACAGGCCGCGGCAGAGGGTGCCGCCGTCGTCTCCGTTTCCGAGGAGCTCTCGGTGGCGGAAAGCGCCCTCACCACATCCGGAGCACAGCAGCTCGCCAAGGTCGATGAAGCGCGCCAGGAGATCATCGCAAAGGTCGCCCAACTGCGCGCGCAGCGCGACGACCTGCTGGGCCGGATTCGGCAGCACGCCTCCGGAGGAGCGCGGGCACACCTTGAACCGGACACCGAGCGCCTCTGCCAAAGGCTCCGGCAGAAGGGGATGGCACCGAGGGTACTCTGCGAATTGATCGAGGTTGCGGACCCGGAATGGGCGGGAGCCGCCGAAGCGCTGCTCGGCCGAGACCGCGACGCCGTCTTCGTCGACAGACCAGACATCGGCGACGCGACGGCGATCTTCAAGGAAGGACGCCGCGAATTCCGGCGCACCTCCCTGGTGAGCCTCAACAAGCTGGAGCAGTTCAGGGCCAGGCCGGACCGCGGAACATTCCCTGCGATCTTCCGCACCGACGATCCGGACGCACTGTCGTTCATCATGCGCCGCTACGGCTCCGTGCGGCTCGCCGAGACGCTCGAGCAGTTCAACAGGCCGGGCCGGGCGATCATGAGGGACGGCCTCTACGACGACGGCCTGGTGCGAACGCATCGGTCGATCGATCCTTCCCAGCACAAGATCGGCAAGACCGCCCAGGCAAACGCCCTGCGCGCCCTGCAGGAGCAGGCGGACGATCTGGAAGCTTCGCTTGCGCAAGCCAACGAGGCGGAAATCGCGGACAGCGCCTTCATGGCGCTCAAGGCGCTGTGCGAGACGGCCACGGCAGACCTGAAGGCTCACGCCACTGCCTACGCCGCCGCCCAGACCGAGAAGGCCGATGCGGACACCAAACTTGCGGCCCTGGACAGCGCCGGCGATGGAGGCCTCCGCGACAAGAAACTGGCGCAACAGGAGCTTAAGAAGAAGAGGATCGGCGAGCGCGAGACCCAGCAGACCGCCTTCAACAGGCACGATGGCGAAGTTAGAACGGCGACGAACAGGCTCGGCGACGGTGAAAACGTCCCGGGCTCCGAACTCAATCTGAAGATCGCCTGGTCGCTGTTCGCCAAGAACCAGCCGCTCTACGCCGCGGCGAAGGGCCGGCCCGCGTACCGATCGCGGCTCGACGCCCGCATGCAGAAGAACGAGGCGGAAAAGCACCGCGCCATCGCCGAGAAGGCGGTGAAAGACGCCGATGCCGCGGACAGCGAGCGCGGACGCGTCGAACGGCGCGTGCGCGAATTCCTGGACAATTATTTCGAAGAGTTCGGAACGCAGTCGCAAATCGGCATCGAGAGCGAGCCCCTTCGTGAGGTGAAGCCCTGGATGGACCTGTTGATCAGCGACATCGAGTCCAACGAACTGCGGCAATATGAACGACAGGCACGGGAAGCGGCCGAGAAGGCAGCGACCCTGCTGCGCGGCGAGTTCATCAACGCACTGACCTCGCGCATCGGCAAGATGGAGCGGGACCTGCAGTCGCTGAACCGCAGCCTGCACGCGCATCCCTTCCACAACGAGCGCTACTCGTTCCACCGCACCCAGGTGGTCGAATTCCAGCCGATCCTGAAAATCATCGAGATCGGCAAGACCTCTCCGGAGGCGCTGGACATGCTCTTCCGCGGCGACGTGCCCGAAGATTTCCCGCACAAGGACACGATTCTCGCACTCGAAGCGCTGCTGGAGGACCCGGAGAAGGACTTCACCGAATTTGAAGACTACCGGAACTTCTACACGTTCGAGATCCACATGGAGGACGTCGCAACGGGTAGGTCGACCCGCTGGGAGCAGCGCCGAGGTACGGGCTCCGGAGCCGAACAGCAGGTCCCCATCTACGTCGCGATCGGCGCGTCACTGGCGGCGGTCTACGGCAGCGCCGAGCGGCGCGCCGGCAAGCCTTCGGGCTTCGCTCTCGCGATGTTCGACGAGGCGTTCTCAAAATTGGACGGACGAAACCAGCGCCAGATGATGAGCTTCTATAAGAACCTCGGCCTCCAGTTCGTCATCGCGGCCCCGTTCGAGAAGCGCGTCGCTGTCCTCGAACACATGGACACCATCGTCGAGGTCGACCGCATCGGCGAACAGTCCAGAGCGACCGTGGTCTCCCTGAAGGAAAAGGCCAAGCAGGAACTGATGGCGATCGATCCCGACCTGATCTCCGACGCCGATCTCTCGCTCCGGCTCGCGGCCGAGTAGCCATGCCGCGCGTGTTTACCGACGCGAGGGAGCTTCTAGGCGACCTCTTGGACCGGTTCGAGGCCGGCACCGCGAGCCCGATCGGCTATCCGGACTACGCCGCGTTCACCTCGGTCGTTGCCGCGGATGCCTTCCTCAAGGAAATCTCGTGCGCAGAAGAGGCGGGCGCGATCAGCATGGCGCGCGGACGCGGGCCTAAGCGCAATGAAATCGCGCACGTCCGTCTCGCATCGCCCGACACGCTGTATCGCTATCTCGGCCGCACTCCCGCCCCCAAAATCGCGGAGGACGCCGCTGCGCGGCTTGTCGCCGGCCTGGAACTGGATGCTCGCCTGAAGGATGCCGCGGCGGCCATTGCGACCGCTTGGAGCAGGGCAAAGACATGGAACGCGTTCTCACCGACAGACACCGATCGGCTGCGCGACGCATTCGTGCTCGCACAGGCGATCCTCGACGGCAAACACGTGAACGTCGACTACCGGACCTTCTCCAGAAGGACCGTCGGCGACAGCAAGACGCTTGAGCGCCTCGAGAGTGCGGTCGTTCGCCTTCTCGCTGGGATCATCGAGCTTCCACCGGAGGCTAGACCGCGGGCGGCGCTGCGCGCCATCGGCCTTGAACGTTTCGCCCCACCGCTCCTGATCGCGGGCCGCGTCGATCTCGAAGGTGCCGACCTCTCGGCAGCCTCGCCCCTCTATCTGGGGGTCGCGCCAAACGAAGCGGACCGCATCCGCTTCCGGGAGCCGCCGGCCTACCTCCTCACGATTGAGAACTTCGCGAGCTTCAGCCGCCACCTCATCGAGGCCGACCCCACACGCCTGGGGGCAACCGTCTACGTCGGCGGCTACCCGTCGCTGGCGACGCAGCACGCGCTGCGCGTCCTCGCGGAGGCCGTCCCGGACGATACTCCGATCTTCCACTGGTCCGACATCGATCCGGACGGGACCTGGATCTTCCGGACGATCGAGCAGGCGGTCGGGCGCAGCATCAGACCGCACCTCATGAGCCCCGACATCGCGGAAGCCTTCGGCAACACCCCTGCGATGAAGGCATCTCCCGCGCGATGCCCGCCGGAATCCGGCGTCGCCATATTGGCCGCCTATTTGCTTGGCGAGGGTGCGAAGACGCTGGAGCAAGAAGAACTCGATCCGCAGCTGCCCGAAACGCTGCCAAGACAGGAGGTCGGCTCTGACGCGGCGGTCTGACGCTCATCGACTTCCCAGCCGACGATTGCCCCCTCGGAGGAAACGAGCGCAGGTCGACAAGAGCGGCGCCGGCGTCGAACGCCTTGGTCTGCTGCGGGAAGCTGGCTGCCGGGGCCCAACATCGTTAACCTGTCGATGGTGTTCGGCTCGCGCCTGCGCGGGCTTGCCGGCGGCGTCGCCGCCTTCGCCGGGCTGTTGGTGCCGCCGACGCTGATCATGACGGCTCTCTGCGGGCCCGGCACGATACCGTGAATGGTCGTCATGCCCCGACCATCAGCCCCATCCTGACGCTTGCAAAACTCCCCGAGGAGCAGGCCAAGATCCCGAAATGGGGAAATGGCTCGATCCTGTTGTAAACGCGCGTTTCCATCGACGAGGCCGCTCAGGCCTCGTTACCGACCACATGACCATTTTTGTCGAGTTTCTGCCGATTCAACGCCGACACGACTGTCGGTATGAAAGCTTCGGGAAGACGATACGTAGGCGTCACGGATCAGCGCCAGCTCGACCTTGGTACCCACCACCTCATTCTGCTCTTCCGGCCGCGTGGTGGAAATACCGGCCGACTTCGTGATGAGGAACGCGTCAGGCATCCGGCGGACCGATCGCGCCCGGCCTCAATACTGAACATCACCGAAATCCGCCCCCGTCCCACCCTGCGCGTCATCGAAGACCGCAAGCCGAGCGTCCTCGACGACCGGCGCGTGATCGACTTCACCCGCTTCTGCCGGGTGGTAGGCATCATCGATTCCGAGACCGGTCTCATTAGGAGCCTGCCACGCAGCGAGCGCGAACCCGAGAATTGAGCAATGGGGCGGAGGAATCCGGATCGTCTTTTCGGCGCGAGGATTTCTGCCGCGAGCTGAGGGCGAAATCGGCCAAGAGGGAAGCCGCCGAGAAGATGCGGGAGTCCGCCGCCGAGACCTGCCAAGCTCGGAATTATCGCATGATCGGGCTGGGGGGCCGGCGCAGCCGTCGCCGACCATCAGTGAAGCGATGAAGGACGGTTCTACTATCTCGAGGTCAAGTGCCGGCGGTGCGCCTCGGCATCGCGAAGTTCGCCGCATCGGTCGCTGCCGGTTCACCAACGGGACTCTGGCGCATGTCCGGACACCCGGCGGTTCAACACGCCCTACGAAATCAGGCGTTCGACTCTCTGGGTCTCCCCCGAATCTTCATGCCTGTGCCGGTTTAACTCGATCGAACCGCCGGGGTACGGACCCCTATGCCCGGTGGTGTGGGAGAGGTGGCGTCGCGAGACGTCCCGACCCGGAACGGACATCTTACATGCGGCTGACCCAAAATCAGCTGCTGGCAACATCGTGCTGGTTCGAGTACGCCAGGGCCGAATATCCCGTCCAAGCCGCGTGGCCTTTCTGGCGCGTTGTCAAAAAGCCAGGCTGTTGGTCGCGCCGGAGTGGGCTGTCACGCGCAGAAAGCCCGATCGGTCAAACCGATTCCGACGGCGATCGGATCGTCACGGCGAGCGATGTGCAGGACCACCCAGATGTGATCACAGCGTCCGCGGCGCACAACAGACTGGCCGTCTACCCGTTTCGATATTTTCGTCGATGTGGGCGGTACTCGAGGATGGTCATCAGCGGCTCCGAGGTCTGCATCACGGCCACACCCGGCGCCTCCCGGCCCAAATCACGAGACGTCGCGCACCGCTCCCATTAACCCCGCTTGTCTAGGTCGATTAAGTTGTTGCATGATCGCGATTCCCGTTAGGGTATGACGTTGCAAGCCTCCAGCATTGTGGGAGGTCGAGCAGTGATCTTTAGAGATATCGCCGCCGGAATGATTGTGTTGGTGAATGCGCTTCTTGCCGCGGGCCCAACCTTGGCACAAAAGTCCGAAGAATCTGCCCCGGCACCCAGCTCGGCTTGGCTTGTTCTGAATGGGTTGCCGTCAGCGCTCCGCGTGTCCACCATACAGCCGTGGTCCATGCCGGATCGTCCGTGCGCGACGTTTCGAGTCACGACGGTGGCACCGAAGTTTCTCATCAACCTGACGACGACGGGGCTCGGCGCCACAGTTCTGGCCGATGAAGTGCCCAATCGGCCCGCCTGCTCGACCGTCCAGGGACCGCGCGGCTCTCGCCAGGCACCCGCCGCCTGGACCGATCGGCTCGTGCTCGAGAGCGGAAGCGGCCCGCCGAAGATCATCGACCGCATCGTGGCAGTTTGGGTGGACGTCGATTCGCTCAGCGCCGATGGCGTCGCGATGGATGGCCGCATTCTCGCGTTGGCGCCGGGAGAGCGAACGCTCGAGATTCCACTCAAGGTCGAGCGCACACCGGCCTCACCGTTCTTCACCGCGGCGGCATGGTTCCTAGGCGTATTCATTCCCGCCGCGATCACCGCCGGCTTGGGTTTTCTAGTGACGCAGCGCAATGCGGCGGAGAGCGCGAAATCGGCATTTCGTACCTACGTTGTGGAGAACTCTGCAGTCATTGCCGGCTTCGTGTCTAATGATGTCAGGGCGACCCTGCTCGCGCCGGGAGTCGAGGGGGCTCTGAAAACCCTTCTCGCCGTGATGTATCGGAAGAATATGCTCGCGAAGCTGCCCAAGCCGGAATCAGAGCGGCTACGCGGTATCTGCTTTGCGGAGAACCGGCAGGAATATCTCGCGTTGCTAGCTGAGCTGTTTCCGGAGCTGACTTCCGAGATCGACGATATTCGTAGTCACCTGCCCTGAGGACGCCAGGATGCCAAGGCCCGCGCAAACGTTGTTGGACGTGCTGAGCGCTCATCCGGAGTTTCGGCTTCGCACGAATCCCTTTGCTCCGCTCGCGCCGGGTGGGGTCGCTAAATTCGATTATCTGGCGGGATCACTGGCGCCCCACCAGCACAGCGGCGATCTCGCCAGCTATTTCGATCATTATGACTGGAAGGATAAGGACCGTCTGGTGGGCGTCGGCAAGACTGGGCTAACGACGCTCGCCCCGCCCGGTGCCGCGGCCGGCACGGTGATTCTGCTCAGCGGCTTTCAGGGCACAGGGCGGAAATCCTTGCGCAACATGCTGCACTATGATGTTCACTCGCGCTTCGCCCCGCGACCCGTCATAGTAACGGAGCATACGGCTGCTATTGTTCCAGACCGGCTCAACGTGGCGGACACGCTGCTGCAGAGTTTTTTTCGACGCGTAAGAGATTACGACGACACGCTCAAGAATAAGGGAGCGAACCGTCTTTCCAAACGGATGGCGGACACCCGGAAGGAATGGAAGGAGAGTGCGCTCGTTCAATCGCCCGACGTCGATGCCTTGTTCGGCTATCTCAAGGAGGATGTTAGCAGGGCCGCAACTGTTCCCCTGATCGTCTTCTTTCTCGATGCCACCGTCCACGCGTTCGATCTGGACGCGTGGCGCCCCACCTGTGCAACGTTGTGCAAGCTTGCGGATTACGCATTCGTGTCGTTCAGCGATCTGTCGAAAGCCTCGATTCTCAAATACAACCTTGCCACCAATGCGATCCGAGTCGCGCTGGTGGATTCGCCTCGCATCACCAAAGCGCAGACCGTCGACTTCCTGCGCTGGCGCCTCGCCGAGGAACGCACTCCCGCCCTCGCCGCGGGTGCCGGTTCTGAGCCGGAGCTTGCTCCATTCACCGGGGCTGCTCTGGACGAGTTGTTCGCGCCGACCCCTAGAGCCCCAGAGCCAGTGACCCTGCCGATCAAGGTCGTCATCTCGCGGCTCGACGGCGCATTCTCGCAGAAGTGTGAAGCCCTCGCGCAGCAGCTCGCCGCGAATGGTGGCAATGTCAATGCGATCCCACCGGGCGCCGTGCGGATTACCCGCGACGACATGAAGAGGCTGATACCATGACCGCAACTGCGGGCGTACCGGAGAATCCGGAAACCCAGACGTCAGCCCAGCTCAACCCTGGCGACGACAATCCATATCCGGCGGCCGCCGTGGAGACCTTCGGCACGCCGATTGCAGCAAGCGCTGAATTTAAGTTCATGAGTGACGCGCGTGAGCTGCTCTCCAACTATCTCAAGCTTTATCCGTTGGATGCCAAGGATCGCCCGACCGGCATGGCGGCGGTTGGGGGCGCCATCACCGTCACGGGAGGAAACGGCAGCGGCAAGACGTTTCTCCTCAAGTGGTTGCGCGCCCAGGCCGCCAGCCTCGCCAGCCTTAAGTGCCGCTTCCTCTATGCCAAGGCGGATGACGAGAATGTCGTCAACGTCTATCGCCAGTTTGTGCGCAATCTCGCCCACGACGATCTCAGACAGGTTGTCGACACGGCCTTGCAGCGCATCGGCGAAAAAATTGTCGGAGCCGCGCGGGCGACGAAGGATGCCGCGCCGCGGGTGCAGTCGGGAGCGCTCACCGCTGGCGTCGACACCCTCGACGTCAACGAACTCTATCTCAAGCTTAGGCAGCAACTTTCGGAGGTGGGCGACGCGACCGCCGTATCGACTAAATTCGCAATAGCCACCGGACTCATCAATGAGCCTTCATATGGGGCTGCGGCGTTCGAACTGCTGTCAGGTGGCGCGCCCGCGCAGCAGGGTCCCCCTCTGCCTGCGGCCCTGTGGACTGAATCTTTCAGATCGGCGGACACGGCCGACATTGCGGTCAATGCGCTCGAATGCCTCACCGCGCTATTTCGGATCGCAGGCATACCATTGGTGCTGCTACTCGATCAGCTAGAGAATTTTGTCCCTGCGGATCCAATGCGTGCGGCGACTGCGGCGTCCATCGTGAAGAAGATGGTGGAACAGGTGGCTCGCCAGGACGGGGTGATCGTGTTGACCGGCACCGTTCCGGTTTTCGAGCGGTTTCCCCGCGACGTCAGCCCGCGCTTCTATCAGCGCGAGCCCGTGGTAGCCGGACATCTCAGCCGCGACGAAACGCGCTCGTTGCTGTCGGCGCATGCGCGTAATCGCGAGAAGTTTACGGAAACCGCCATTGGCATGATCCGCGACCTCTCCGGCGGAAACCCGCGCGAGATCCTGCGGATTGCGCACGAGGCGTGGGCCCTATCCGCCGGGCGCCCTGCCTCAGTGACCAACGACAGTCTTGTTGCCGCCGCGGGCAAGACCGGCAGCCTGGCGGATCGCGCCAAGGTGGCGCGCCAAGTGATCGACAACGTCGTGGCACGCGCCAATTTTTCGGCACGCACCGATCTCGTCCTAGCGGGCGGCGGTAAGATCGACCGCCTGATTGTCCCAACTGGCTCTGACCTTAATGAGCCCTCGCTCGCCATCGTCATCGCAACCGCATCGGACGCCACGCAGGAAGCGGCGGCCGGCCTGTCCTTGGCGACGACGCGGCGCGATCTCGCAAAGCTGTCGCCGGCGCCGGCTATGCTGGTCGTTGCCGTCGGTTACGCCAGCGACCGCGTACAAGCTCTGCTGCGGGATATCTCGTCCGTTATGACCTTCGAGGAGGAGACATTCTCGCAGGACATCGAACGGGAGATATCGCAACTTGTGCTTGCGCCGCGGTCGAACCCGGCCGCCCCGGGCAAGCCGCCGGGGGAATCGGCCATGCCGCAGGTCCTGGCGGAAACGCTCGAGAAACTTGAACGGCGCCTGGCACAGATCGAGGCCGACCGCCAGGTGCGCGCCCGCGAGTCCGCAGAGGACCTAGCGGAACAGCTCGGCGAACTCTCGGAGCAACGACAGCAGGAGAGCAAGGGCAATGTTCGCTGGGAACTGCTCGATCAAGTTGAACGGTTGCGGTTGGCCGCAAGGGAACACCAACTCGACCGTGAGCGCAGCATCGTGCGCAGCATGCTGGTGGCCAATGAGCTTCAGTTCAAGTCTACCGCGCTCGATTTCTTGTGCGGCGCCTATCTCGATTCGCTCGACTGGAACGAAGCCACCCGTGTTGGCGACAGTCCAGATGGATTCTTGTTCGTCCGCCAGTTCGAGCAGCTACGATTGGACATCGTCAGAAGCATGAGAGGGGAACTGCTGCGTGGCGCGCCCGGACCGTGGTCGATCAGGCAGCCGCATGTAGCCGCATCAATATCAGGGTTAGTCGCCTTCGTCGCAGCCATCGCATTGTCTGTGATCACGCCCCGTTTTTTTGCGATGAGCCCAGACGACCTGTGGCTCAAGGCTGCGTTGAGCATCGGCCCCGCGTCGCTGGTCGGGCTGGTCTGTTTCGTCGCTCTGCGCCTCATCGCCACGCCTGCGCTACGCTTCGGCGGATATCAGGAGCGGATCCGGGGGCTGCAGCATGACGCCGAGCGGGCAAATCAGAGACGCTAACCTACACTCGCATGGCGAGTCGGTGGATGACCAGCCGCCCAGCGGTTCGCTGCGGTGCATGAGTCCAAAATTGGCCCTTCGCATCATTTAGCTGCGCTGCAAACTTTGGTCGCTGGAGACGGTACGTCGGGCGTCCGCCAAGCCGCCGACGCCACCGTCCGCCAGGAGATCGAGAAATTCGCCCACATCATCTTTTCGAGCAGCCCGGCGCAACGCGAATTCTGGATCGGCCAGCGCGGAGTGACGATCGAGGAACTGGGCGCACGATATGACGGGTGCAAGCCCTACCTCCACGGTAGTGACTCCCATGATCAGCAATCCGTCGGCCAGCCTGTCGACAATCGTTTCTCGTGGATCAAGGGCGCGCTGAAGTTCGATGCGCTCCGCAGAGCGCCCCAACGCCGAGCTCCATTCAGCCGACCTTCCGTTTCGGGACCATGCGATTGGACGCTTGGGAAGCGCGCTATTGGCATGCCTGCGACACGATCCTCCACGAGATGGAGTCCTCGTTAGAACACTGGCTCGGAGCTGCCGATGCAAAGGCTCCGCGCCAATTACTCGAGGAGGCGCAAACGCCCTGGATGCAGCGGTGTGTCTTCGCGTGGATGCGGCCGAGGAGGCTTTCGCTGCATTGAAAAGGTCCGAACGCGACCGCCTTGAGGCTGAGGCGAAGATGAGACAGCCAGAACAGCAGGATGATCTCTTCAAAGGCAGCTATGACAAAATCTGGCCAGAAAAGTGCCCGTCGTGTGGGTGCCATGCTTTCATGACCGGAGACTAGACCGGCGAAGACATCAGCGAAGTCCATGACGAGTACGCCATCTGGGAGATCGTTGACCGCGAGTTCGCGGGCGAAGAATTTCGCTGCCCGACGTGTGATTTGTCTCTTAATGGAAGCGATGAGATCGTCGCTGCCGGTCTACACAACGTGCATGAGGATCGAGAGGAACGAGAGATGGAGTACGAGCCCGACTACGGCAACGACTAAACTGTCTTGCTCCATCCTTCCCAGGTTTCGATAATTCGACGTTATCGCGACAAAGACGGGGGACCGAAGCCCCGCGCTGGTTGTGTCACCCAGCTCAGCTGGCTGGCGGCCGGCCTTCATCAGCCGGCAGCAGCTGTCACGCCCGCAAGCCGGCGACCTCGGTAGCCTTATGGATCCCCCAGGATCCCGGCAGCCGCCATGCCCCAGAATCGATCTCGCCGCCCTCAGCGGCCCGATGTTGTGGTGGCTGATATTGACGACGCGGGGGACCTGAGTGGTCATGACAGAGGCTCCAAAACGGGTTTTCTGCGGGAACTGGTACTCAGCAGCAGAAAAGCCGCCCGGAGGGGCGGCTTTGTTTCTAGACGAATACAATTTCTCCGTGTATGCAGCTTGCGATTGACAAAACGCGAGGTGTCTACGTGAAGATCAGCCGCAAATCTTTGTTCGCGTTAGGAATTTTGGCCGTCATCCTCGCAGCGCTCGTGGTTTTCTCCGATCCGTCAATCTCGGCTAAATTCCACTACACCGTGTTCTGATGCGTCTTGCACGCACGCTTCTGTTGCAGTTCGCGTTCCTCGCCGTTGCGATCGAGGCGATGTTCTTCCTGTTTGCAGTCGTCTCCATGCATCGCGGCAACCCCTACCGACTTTACGATCCTGCACGCCTTCTAGCTGCGATCGAGGCCAACCTGCCAACGGAGCGAAGTGCATCTCCGATCGGCTGGGGCAATGAACTCGCTCGCCCTCACCCGCCGCTCTCGATGCCTTTGTGTGGCTCCGCCTGGGGCGGATCGTTTACATTTTCGGATGACGTCGCGGATAAGGATGCATGGCCGCATCTACTCTCGCTTCACCTTGGCTGCCAGATCGAGAACTTCGGCTCCGATGGCTATGGGCTCGACCAGACTGCATTGATGATCGAGCACAAGACCCCAGCCAACTCGCTTCTTATCGTGGGCCTAAACTGGCCGATGCTGCAGCTCGATGCGCTGACATCGTGGACTTTCATCGATCTGACTGACGATCATGCCCCGCGCGCCCGCGTCACCAAGCCGATCTTCGAACGCCGCGGGAGCGGTTTGACCCTAATCCCGCGTCCTACTTCAACAGTCGAAGCAATCACCGCTTATTACGCCCGAGATGCCGCCGCCGCCGACTGGACCCCTCTTACCTTTCCATATTCGCTCGCGGCGATCAAAGCGATCTGGCGGCATTTCAACGTTCCGGAATTCACCAACAACGGCCCGCTATCGAATACCCCGATTTCGCGTGACCTGCACGCACGAGGCTCAGCGTTGATAGCGCGCATGGCTGATTTGGCGCACACCCACAACGATCGTCTCGCAACCGTTCTGCTCCCTCCGGCCGACATCCGCATTCCGGCATCGCAGATGTACCGGCAGATGCTTGCCGCGCTTCCGTCTGGTACATGCGTGATCGATCCCAGCGATGAGATCAACACGCTGGCTGCCCGCGAGCCGATCGGCACAGCCAGCGGTCATTTTACGGCCGGCGCTAATGCCGCCATCGCGCGCGCCGTGGCCCAAGGCCTTGCCCGCTGTGGATTCACCTCATGACGGGCCGCCACGTTCCAGCGCTGGACCTGCTCCGCGGGATTGCTGCCTTCTCCGTCGTCATCCCGCATTTCTTCATGGCGATCGGCATCGGTAAGCACGCGGCGGAAAGCGTCTCGATCCTTGGCGTCGAAGTCTTCTTCGTCCTCTCAGGCTTCGTGCTGGCCCCGCAGATCCTGCTCGTCACCGTCGAGCGGCCAAGCGCCGCGAACCTCGGCATCTTCTGGGTCCGGCGCTGGATGCGCACCATCCCGCCCTACCTCATTGCCCTTGTCCTGACCTCGCTCAGTGCCCATGAGCTGCGCTCAGCCGACTTTGTCCGTTACCTGTTCTACGTTCAGAACTTCGCCCGCCAGGCGAACACAAACGACTACTTCACGATCGCCTGGAGCCTGTCGGTCGAGGAGTGGTTCTATCTCCTCTTCCCTATCTTCTGCCTTGCGCTCGCGCCTCTTCTTCCAACCCGGCACCGCGCCGACATTGCTGCGTTCGGCTTTATCCTGATCGTCACGCTCCTGCGCTTCTCCTTCGGCGATAGTGCCGATTGGGGCGCTGGTACCCGCCGTATCGTGCTCTTCCGCATGGACGCGATAGCTTATGGCTTTGCCATGCACCTTGCCTGCACGCGGACAACACTGCTCAAGCGCGTATCTACAAGGGGCGCCGTGGTCGCGCTAGCTGGGCTTACCCTTGTCGCGTCTATCCTGACGGCGCTGATGCCGACCGAGCACCGTATCATTGAGGCGACATTCCCGTTCTACGCCCCTCTGTTCGGCGCTGGCGCGATCCTCGCGGCGCTGAAGCTCGATGCAGCGCTATCGGCGTTTCGCTCCCTGGTGCGGATTGCAACCTGGCTGGGCCGCATCTCCTACTCGACGTACCTGTTTCACCTCCTGGTGCTTGCAGCCTTCCTGCCGCTCGCAGGAGGCATGTCAATCGCGGCCGCGCTGCCGGCGTTCCTTGCCCTGGTCGCCAGCATCGCGAGCCTGATCTACACAGGCGTCGAGGCACCGATCCTGAATGCACGGCCGCGTTTCACTGCGGATACAGTCCGCACTTCAGCCGCATCTGCGGCAATTCCAGCGGCAGACCACGCTGGGCGAACAGCGCTGTAACGTTGCTAGACTGAGCGCCAATCCTACATAGTTGTCCAAGCCACGACGTTGCCTGTCGTTGTGGTACCGGCATTATTGAGAGTATTGGTGCAGCCGTTCGGCTGGATAGATCCGATGAGGATGTTCCCGGTCTGAGATCCAGCCTGTCGGACGACGACAGAGTTGCAGCCTCCGGCCGCTACACCGCCAGTTATGCCGCTGATCTTGGTCATGGCGCCCGTACCGGCTGCATAGTTTATGTGGATGGGAAAATTGAATTCCTTCTACGTGGCCATTCTCAATGACTGTCATCGAAGTCGATGAGACAGGACCATTGAGCAAGATCGCATCACCACTCGTCATGCCGAAGCTTTCGACAATGAACTCACGGATAGTTTGGACTGCTGCGCTATAAGCCAGAATAACACGGGATCGGTCGAACCAGCGTTGAGCGAGCGGAACAGACCAACCATGGTGAAGTCGGATGCGCGGCCATAGCCCGTGTCAGTAACAACACATGCCAGCAAGTAAGTGTAGACCGCGACATTCAGTAACGCGATGCCCTGCTGCTGGCAGTTGCTGTAGATCATCGAGATGCCGGCGTTCGCGGACGCGAGCGCCCCGTACAGCAGCATCTCTCGAACGTTGGTGTAGAAACACGCGAAGTGCAGGTTCGGATCTCCCAGTGTGATGAACCGTTGACCGGCAGAGTCGGTATCGCACTGCTTCAGAACGGTATTGCCCTTCCCGGCACCACTAAGAGAGACCGAACCGTAGACAGTCAGGCCGCCGTAGACCTTGGCGGCAGCGCCGCCAGGAATGAAAACGATGTTGCCGTTGTGACCGCCTGCGTCGATGTTGAGGGTGCCGCGATGCGAGGCAAAGTTGATCGCGCGCTGGATGGCTGCCGCGTCATCCGTAGCCGCGCCAAGATTGCCGTTGTAGTCGAGTTTCGCGCCGACCTGGCGCACGTTCACGACGCTATTGGACACATATTGGAATTTGTTGCCCGCGCTGTCAGTGAACGACCCGGCTGCGGTGGTGACCGCCGCAACCGTCACGGTCGGTTGCACCGAGCAAGTGACGGAAGACCCGAAGCCAACGGACGACGGAATCGTCAGGGTATCGCCGATGACATAAACATTCCGCACTGCCGACCGTTCCGCTCACCCACTTCGTGATCTGATAGGACAGCGTGCACGCCGTCAGCGCAATGTCGGAGGTCGCAGATCCGTTTAGCGAGCCCTTGAAGGTGTTGGCCGTTCCCGTCGCAAGCTTGGCGTTGGTGACATTGCTGTCCGCGATCTTCCCGGTCGTCACCGCATTGGGCTGGATGGTGACGACGCCCGTGCCGGTATTGATCGTCGCATCGCCCGAGGCCGTGAAGCCGCCGAACGCGCCGGTGTTGTACTGGATCTGGCCGTTGGTGCCGCCGGCGGCCTGGCCGATCTCCTGCCGCACGAACTTGGTGGAGGCCGCGCGTCCATCGCTGGTGCCATGGGGCGCGGTCGGCACGATGCAGTTCGGATTCTTGTCTCCGCGCCCTTGAGCGTGGACCTCCAGCGAGAAACCGCTGGCCAGCGCCGCCGCGAGAACTATCGCTACGATCAGCCGCCGAACGCGCCGTCGACGGCAGGGCCCGGAAACAGTGGAAAAGTCTGCTGGCTCATGGGCAGGATCGGCACACCGTGGCCCACTGGGTGTCATTCGGCCTGCAATATTGACCCCCCGTATTGCCTCAGGAAGGAATGTTACCCGGGATGAAGGTCTGCGAGCTCCGCAGACCGATCTCGAAGCTGCGGCGAA